>JAGOVZ010000228.1 GCA_018060485.1 Ottowia sp.
ACAAGGGCCTGGCCTACCAGGCGACCAACGGCGACGTGAACTACGCCGTGCGCAAGTTCGCCGGCTACGGCAAGCTGTCGGGCAAGTCGCTCGACGAGCTGCAAGCCGGTGAGCGCGTGGCGGTCGATGGTGCCAAGCAAGACCCGCTCGACTTCGTGCTGTGGAAATCCACCAAGCCGACCGAACCCGAGGGCGCCAAGTGGGACAGCGCCTATGGCCTCGGCCGCCCCGGCTGGCACATCGAGTGCTCGGCCATGGGCTGCGCACTGCTGGGCGAAACCTTCGACATCCACGGCGGCGGTGCCGATTTGCAGTTTCCGCACCACGAAAACGAAATCGCCCAAAGCGAAGGCGCCCACGGCGTGCCGCTGGCCAAGGTGTGGATGCACAACGGCTTCGTCAACGTCGACAACGAAAAGATGTCGAAGTCGCTGGGCAACTTCTTCACCATCCGCGAGGTGCTGCAGAAGTTCGACGCCGAGACGATCCGCTTTTTCGTCGTGCGCGCGCACTACCGCAGCCCGCTCAATTACAGCGACGTGCATCTGGCGGATGCGCGCGCGGCGCTCAAGCGGCTGTACACGGCGCTGGATGCGGTGCCGGCCGCCGATGTGGTCATCGATTGGTCAAACCCGTTTGCCGCCCGCTTCAAGGCCGCGATGGACGAGGACTTCGGCACGCCTGAGGCGGTGGCCGTGTTGTTCGAGTTGGCCAGCGAAGTCAACCGCACGCGCAACGCGCAAGACGCCGGTCTGCTGAAAGCATTGGGCGGCGTGCTGGGTTTGCTGCAGGGCGACCCCAAGGCGTTTTTGCAGGCCGGCAGCAGCTTGGACGACGCCGCCATCCAGGCGCAGATCGACGCCCGCGCCGCCGCCAAGCAAGCGAAGAATTTCGCCGAAGCCGACCGCATCCGCGCCGAGCTTCTGGCAGCCGGTATCGTGCTGAAGGATTCGCCCACGGGCACCACCTGGGAGGCGGCGCAGTGACGCAGTTTCAAGTGTTTTTGGCCTCTGGCGCTTGCGGGTAAAGCGGTGGCAGCTACAAAAAAAGCAGCAATTCAACTGTCCACGCCCGCCTACTGGGCCGACGCCTGCACGCACCTGGCCAAGCGCGACCGTGTGATGAAGCGCCTCATCCCGCGCTTTGGCGATGCCTGCCTGCAGTCGCGCGGCGATGCGTTTGTCACG
Source organism: Ottowia sp. (assembly GCA_018060485.1). Classification (GTDB taxonomy): domain Bacteria; phylum Pseudomonadota; class Gammaproteobacteria; order Burkholderiales; family Burkholderiaceae_C; genus Ottowia. The sequence goes on from JAGOVZ010000228.1 coordinate 1,188, forward strand.
CTCTCGCGCTCCATCGTCGGGCAGCAGATTTCCGTCAAGGCCGCGCAGTCGGTGTGGAACCGATTCGAGGCCTTGCCCAAACGCCTGACGCCCGCGCACGTGCTGAAGCTCAAGGTGGACGACATGCGCGCCGCCGGCCTGTCGGCGCGCAAGGTCGAATACCTGGTCGATCTGGCGCTGCACTTCGACTCGGGCCGCATCCATGTGAAGCAATGGGACGGCATGGACGACGAGGCCATCATTGCCGAGCTGGTGGCCATTCGCGGCATCGGCCGCTGGACGGCCGAGATGTTCCTCATGTTCCATCTGCTGCGCCCCAACGTGCTGCCGCTCGACGACGTGGGCCTGATCAACGGCATCAGCCTGAACTACTTCAGCGGCGAGCCAGTCAGCCGCAGCGAGGCGCGCGAGGTGGCCGAAGCCTGGGCGCCGTGGCGCAGCGTGGCCACTTGGTACATGTGGCGCTCGCTGGAACCGCTGCCGGTGGCTTATTGAGGGCTGGCCACATCCGGTAACATCAGCTGGTTGTCGTTTTCAAGGAGCCCATGTTGGCCAAACGAACCTTTCTTGACTTCGAGCAGCCCATCGCGGAGCTTGAGAACAAGATCGAAGAACTGCGCTACGTGCAGAACGAGAGCGCCGTCGATATCAGCGAAGAAATCGACCAGCTCGACAAGAAGAGCCTGCGCCTCACCAAGGACATCTATGCCGATCTGTCGCCCTGGCAGATCACGAAAATCGCGCGCCACCCCGAGCGGCCGTACACGCTCGACTACGTGCGCGAGTGCTTCACCGATTTTGTCGAGATGCACGGCGATCGCCACTTTGCCGACGACCAGAGCATCGTCGGCGGTCTGGCGCGCTTCAACGGCAACGCCTGCATGGTGATTGGCCACCAGAAGGGCCGCGACACGAAAGAGCGCACCCTGCGCAACTTCGGCATGGTGCGGCCCGAGGGTTATCGCAAGGCGCTGCGGCTGATGAAGACGGCCGAGAAGTTCAAGCTGCCGGTGTTCACCTTTGTCGACACGCCGGGCGCCTTCCCGGGCATCGACGCCGAGGAGCGCGGCCAGTCCGAAGCCATTGGCCGCAACATCTACGAGATGGCGCAACTTGAGGTGCCCATCATCACCACCATCATTGGCGAAGGCGGCTCGGGCGGCGCGCTGGCGATTGCGGTGGCCGACCAGGTGCTGATGCTGCAGTACTCGATCTACTCGGTGATCAGCCCCGAAGGCTGCGCGTCGATTTTGTGGAAGACCAGCGACAAGGCGCAGGACGCGGCCGAGGCGCTGGGCATCACCGCGCACCGGCTGAAGTCGCTGGGTCTGGTCGACAAGATCGTCAGCGAGCCGGTCGGCGGTGCGCACCGCGATCATCGGCAGATGGCGGCTTTCCTGAAGCGCGCTCTGGGCGAGGCGTGGCGGCAGGTGAGCGACCTGAAGCCGAAGGAACTGCTCGACCGCCGCTATGAGCGGCTGATGAGCTACGGCCGCTTCAACGATACCAAGGCCGAGCGCTGAAGAGGCGCCGCGCCATCACATGACAAGGGCCGCGCGATGCGGCCCTTGGTGTTGGTGGCGGTTTCATGGCTGAAACCACAAACCATCCGACCCCGTTCGTCCTGAGCCTGTCGAAGGACTTGGTGCAAAAGACCACGGCTTCGACAAGCTCAGCCCGAACGGGGGTAGGGTCGTCGGGCTATTGATGCGTCCTGCCATGCAAACTATCGTTTTGGTAGCTGCTCGCGCTTGATAGACAAGCGCTGGCGGCCCAAAACTTGTAAAAAATTCAAGCCACCGGCCGCGTGCGTGCCGTCACCTTGCTGCGCAGCGCCGCGTGCAGATCGGGCGGCAAGAATTTGAACGCCACCTGCAGCAGCACGTAGGCGATCAGCCCATCGTCCAGCCAGCCCAGGATGGGGATGAAGTCCGACACCAGATCGATCGGGCTCACCACATACAGCACCGCCAGCACCACCGCCAGCTTGGCCGACTTGGGCGTGCGCGGATCGCGCAGCACGGCCCAGGCCAGCAGCAGTTCCTTGCGGAACATTGCAAACAGTTTTCCCAGTTTCCACATGGCGCGATCCTTTTCGATCAAAGAGGGCACAGGCCGTATAACGTGGGGGCGCCCCGCCCGATGACAATGCCGCCGTGACCGATTCTGCCGCCCCCACCGATTTCGCGCTGCTGGACGCCGCCATGGATGCGTTTGCCGCCGAGCGGCCAGCGCTGCCGCTGGCGGTGGCCTTGAGCGGCGGCGCTGATTCAACAGCGCTGCTGCTGGCCTGCGCGGCGCGCTGGCCGGGGCGCATCGAAGCCTGGCACGTGCACCACGGGCTGCAAGCGGCAGCCGACGACTTTGAGCAGCATTGCGTGGCGCTGTGTCAGCGCCTGGGCGTGCCGCTGCATGTGCGCCGCGTCGATGCGCGCGCCGCGCCCGGCCAGAGCCCGGAAGACGCCGCGCGCCGCCACCGCTATGAGGCTTTTGATGCCCTGGCGCTCGCCAGTCCAGCGCGAGCAGCTATCAAAACCGTAGTCATCGCACAGCACGCCGACGACCAGATCGAAACCGTGCTGCTGGCGCTTTCACGCGGCGCCGGCCTGCCCGGGCTGGCGGCCATGCCGGCGCGGTGGGTGCGCGGCGAAGTGGCGTTTGCACGCCCCTTGCTCGACGTGCCCGGCGCCGCCATTCGCGCCTGGCTGCATCGGCGCGGCGAACGCTGGATCGAAGACCCAAGCAACGCCGACGAGCGCTTCACCCGCAACCGCATTCGCGCGCGCCTGCTGCCGGCCATCGAGGCGGTGTTCCCCGCCAGCCGCAGCACGTTTGCCCGCAGCGCCCGGCACGCGGCCGAGGCGCAACTGATCCTGAACGAGGTCGCGGCGCACGACTTGGCCGCTTGCGGCGAGCCGCC
>JAGOVZ010000229.1 GCA_018060485.1 Ottowia sp.
GTGGCGGTGCGCAGGGCGTAGATGCGGTACGGCTCGCCGCCGGCCACGGTGTCGGAAAAACCGATCACCGTCTGCGGCGGCAGCAGGCGGCCCTGTGGGCTGCGGTAGAGCATCACGCCGTCGGCGCGCCAGATCTGGATGATCATCTCGCGCGCCGCGGGCGTCTCGGCGGCGGGCGCGTCGTCGCTCAAGGCGCCGGCGCCCAGGCTGCCCGAGAGCGACAGCGCGATGCGCTGCATTTGCGCGTCGAACAGCGCCTCGGTCTCGGCGCGCGCGGTGCGGTAGGTGACGGCCGCCTGCAGCGCCGCAAACGCCAGCACGGCCAGCAGCAGCGCGCCGGTCAGGCGGGCGCGCAGCGAGGGGGCGGGTTTTGGTTCATGTTTCAAGAGAAATTGGCCTCCAGCGCTTGTCTGTCAAGCGCGAGCAGCTATTCTTTAAGTAGCAATGACGAATTGACCTCGCTGCGCTTCGATGACGGCGGCTGCGCCGCCATGACCAAAGCCGGCCCACTGCGCCGCTCGTTCTTCATTGAAGCCGCCGAGCAGCGAAGTCATCGAGCGCAGCGAGGTCATGGAGCGCAGCGACGTCATGGCCCCGGCGGCACCCGGTAACCCAGCCCCCGCTGGTTCTCAATCAAGCCCGCACCCAGCTTCTTGCGCACGCCGTGGATGTAGACCTCGACCGCGTTGCTGCTGATGTCGTCGCGCCACGAGTAGAGCTTTTCTTCCAGCTGCTGGCGCGACAGCACGCGGCCGGGGCGCGCCAGCAGCGGCTCCAGCACCGCCCATTCGCGCGCCGACAGCTGCACCGGCTCGCCTTTCAAGGTGACCTCGCGCGTGGCGGGCACGATGCGCACCTCGCCCCATTCGTACGCGGGCTCGGCGCGGCCATCGGCCCGGCGCAGCAGGGCGCGGATGCGGGCCAGCAACTCGTCCAGGTCGTAGGGTTTGACGATGTAATCGTCAGCGCCGGCGTCCAGCCCCGCCACGCGGTCGGCCACGGCATCGCGCGCGGTGGCGATCAGCACCGGCAGGCGCTGCTTCCGGGCGCGCAGCGCGCGCAACACCGTCAGGCCGTCCTGGCGCGGCAGGCCCAGGTCGAGCAGCAGCAGGTCGTAGGGCGCGGTGGCCAGCGCGGTCTGGGCCATGGCGCCGTCTTTCACCCAGTCGACGGCGTAGTGCTCGGCGCGCAGGGCGTCGTGCACCACCTCGCCGATCATCGTGTCGTCTTCCACCAGCAGGATGCGCATGGCACGATTGTGCCAAGCGGGCCGCGCCGGGCGTCAGGCGCCGCTGTGTGGGCCTTTTTTGCTATCACGCTGGTAGCTGGTGCCGCTTGATTGGCGCCGGCCGGGCTGTTTTTTGTTGCAGAATGGTATAGTGGGCACCGCGACAGCGCCCGGCGCTGCCCGCGTCTTGTTTTTCGACCCCCGCCTCGTCCTTTCTTGCATGCCCTGTCCCGGCCGGTGACCCGGTGGGCGACAACCTAAAAGACACTGACCGCCTCGATGGATCTCGTCTACCTGCTGCTGCTGCCGTTTGCCGGCAGCCTGCTCGCCGCGCTGATGCCCACGCACGCACGCACGGCGGCCGCAGGCTGGGCGGCGCTGGTCAGCCTGGCGGCGCTGGTGTGGGTGGCGCTGCTGTTCCCCACGCTGCAGACCGGCCAGGTGCTGCACGAGGAATACCGCTGGATTCCATCAGCCGGCATCAACTTCTCGGTGCGCATGGACGGCTTTGCCTGGATGTTCGCCATGCTGGTGACCGGCATCGGCCTGCTGGTGGCGCTGTACGCGCGCTACTACATGAGCAAGAACGACCCGGTGCCGCGCTTTTTCTCGTTCTTCCTCGCCTTCATGGGCGCCATGCTGGGCGTGGTGCTGTCAGGCAACGTGGTGCAGCTGGTGTTTTTCTGGGAGCTGACCAGCCTGTTCAGCTTCATGCTGATCGGCTACTGGTACCACCGCAAGGACGCGCGGCGCGGCGCGCGCATGGCGCTCACCGTGACGGGCGCGGGCGGGCTGGCCATGCTGGCCGGCATGCTGATGCTGGGCCACATTGCCGGCAGCTACCAGTTGGACGTGATCCTGGGCGCGGGCGAGCGCATCCGCGCCCACCCGCTGTACACGCCGATGCTGGTGCTGGTGCTGCTGGGCGCGTTCACCAAGAGCGCGCAGTTCCCCTTCCACTTCTGGCTGCCGCGCGCCATGGCGGCGCCGACGCCGGTGTCGGCCTACCTGCACTCGGCCACCATGGTCAAGGCGGGCGTGTTTCTGCTGGCGCGGCTGTGGCCGGCGCTCTCGGGGACCGAACAGTGGTTCTGGCTGGTCGGCGGGGCGGGCGTGGTCACGCTGGTGCTGGGGGCGTACTTCGCCATGTTCCAGAACGATTTGAAAGGGCTGCTGGCCTATTCGACCATCAGCCACCTGGGCCTGATCACCCTGCTGCTGGGGCTGAACCGCGACCTGGCGGCGGTGGCGGCGGTGTTCCACATCATGAACCACGCGACCTTCAAGGCCTCGCTGTTCATGGCGGCCGGCATCATCGACCACGAAACCGGCACGCGCGACATGCGCCGCCTGTCGGGCCTGTGGAAGGCGATGCCGATCACCGGCACGCTGGCCTTTGTCGCCAGCGCGGCCATGGCCGGCGTGCCGCTGATGAACGGCTTTTTGTCGAAAGAGATGTTCTTCGCCGAAACGGTGGACTTGAGCAGCACGCCCTTGCTCGACTACGGCCTGCCGGTGGCGGCCACGGTAGCCGGCATCTTTGCGGTGGTGTACTCGCTGCGCTTTTCGGTCGGCGTTTTTCTGGGGCCGCCGGCGCGCCACTTGCCGCTGGAGCCGCACGAGCCGGTGCGCTGGATGCGCGTGCCGATCGAGATACTGGTGCTGCTGTGCATCGTGGTCGGCATCTTTCCGCAATGGTCCATCGGCCCGGCGCTGGACGTGGCGGCGCGGCCAGTGGTGGGCGGGGCCATGCCGCCCTTCAGCCTGGCGATCTGGCATGGCTTCAACAAGCCGCTGGTGATGAGCCTGATCGCGCTGGGCGGCGGCATCGCGCTGTATCTGCTGCTGCGGCGCGGCGTGGTGGCGGGGCGCTTCAAGCACGCGCCGCTGCTGGGCCTGAACGGGCAGCGCCTGTTTGAAAGCACGCTGTACGGGCTCGATCGCGCCAGCCGCTGGGCGCTGGCGGTGCTGTCGACCTATCGCCTGCAGCCGCAGATGCTGCTGATGGTGCTGGCGGCCATTGTTTTTGCCAGCGTGGCGCTGTGGGCCGGCGGCATCAGCTGGGGCGACCGCCCGCGCGTGCCGGGCAACCTTGAATTTGCGCTGCTGTGGGTGCTGGGCTGCGTGGCCGCGCTGGCTGCCGCCAACCAGGCCAAGTTCCACCGCCTGGCGGCGCTCATTTTGCTGGGCGCGGTGGGGTTGGCGGTGAGCCTCACTTTCCTGTGGTTCTCGGCGCCCGACCTGGCGCTGACGCAGCTGACGGTGGAGGTGGTGACCACGGTGCTGTTCCTGCTGGGCCTGCGCTGGCTGCCCAAGCGCCGGCCGGAAGAGGCCGAGCACCTGGGCCTGCGCGTGCGGGCGCGCCGGGCGCGCGACTTCGTCGTCTCACTGGTCGCCGGCGGCGGCATGGCGGTGCTGGCCTACGCCATGATGACCCGGCCAGCGCCGCAAAGCATCTCGCCCTTCTTCATTGACCGCTCGCTGCCCGAGGGCGGCGGCACCAACGTGGTCAACGTCATGCTGGTCGACTTCCGCGCCTTCGACACCATGGGCGAGATCACCGTGCTCGGCATCGTCGGCCTGACGGTGTATGCGCTGCTGCGGCGCTTTCGCCCGCCGCGCGAAATGGCGGCGCTGCCACCCCAGCAGCGCGCCGTGCCGCCCGATCTGGTGAGCGACCTGATCAACCCGCGCACCGCGCAAGACACGGCGCTCGGCTACATGATGGTGCCGGCGGTGTTGGTGCGCCTGCTGCTGCCGATTGCCGTGGTGATCGCCCTGTATTTCTTCATGCGCGGCCACAACCTGCCGGGCGGCGGCTTCGTGGCCGGGTTGTGCGTGGCGATTGCCTTTCTCACGCAGTACATCGTGGCCGGCAC
>JAGOVZ010000230.1 GCA_018060485.1 Ottowia sp.
GTCCACAAAAAAAGCTGGGCGCGTGGCGCCCAGCCTTGTATTCAGCACCAAGCCGCCGGCGCGGCCCGGCGCTCGGATCAGCCGCGGTTGGCCTTCTGGAAGCGCTCCAGTTGCTCGTTGCCGCGCTTGACAGCCGTGTCCAGCGCGTCCTTGGCCGACTTCTTGCCGCCCCACACGCCTTCCATTTCCTCGTCGATGATGGTGCGGATCTGCACGAAGTTGCCCAGGCGCACGCCGCGCGACTTGTCGGTGGTCTTGCGGATCATCTGCGTCACGCTGACGTCGGTGCCGGGATTCTTCTTGTAGAAGCCGGATTTGTCGGTCAGCTCAAACGCGGCTTTGGTCACCGGCAGGTAGCCGGTGCGCTGGTGGCTCTTGGCCGCCACTTCGGGCTGCGACAGGTAGGCGAAGAACTGGCCGACGCCCTTGTATACCTCAGGCTTCTTGCCGTTCATCACCCACAGGCTGGCGCCGCCGATGACGGTGTTCTGCGGCGCGCCTGGCACATCCGGGTAGTAGGGCAGGGTGCCGATGCCGTAGCCGAACTTGCTGTTGCGCGTGACGTTGCCATACAGCGCCGACGAGCCGGTGACCATGGCGCATTCGCCCGACACAAAGGTCGCGTCGGCTGCGTTGCCACGGCCCTTGTAGACGAACAGGCCCTGCTTGGCCATGTTGGCCAGGTTCTCGATGTGGCGCACGTGCAGCGGCGTATTGAACGCTAGGCGCGTGCCGGTGCCGCCAAAGCCGTTGTTCAAGGTCGAGAAAAGCACGTTGTGCCATGCACTGAAGCTCTCCAACTGCGTCCAGCTGATCCAGCTGGTGGTGAAGGGGCACTTGTGCCCACTGGTCTTGAGCTTGGCGGCGGCGCTGGCCACTTCAGGCCAGGTTGTCGGCGGCTTCTCGGGGTCGAGACCGGCGGCCTTGAAGGCGTCCTTGTTGTAGTGCAGCACCGGCGTGGAGCTGTTGAAGGGGAAGCTCAGCATCTGGCCATTGGGCGCCGTGTAGTAGCCGGCGACGGCGGGCACGTAAGCGCCCGGGTCGAACGGCACGCCGGCGCCCTTCATCACCTCGCCCACCGGCTTGATGGCACCCTTGCTGGCCATCATGGTGGCGGTGCCGACTTCGAACACCTGCAGGATGTCGGGCGCGTTGCCGGCGCGGAAGGCGGCAATGGCGGCGGTCATCGACTCGTCGTAGCTGCCCTTGAAGGTTGGCGTGACCTTGTAGGCGGTCTGGCTGGCATTGAATTCCTTGGCCAGGTCGTTGACCCACTCGCCCAGGGCGCCGCCCATCGAGTGCCACCATTGGATTTCAGTCTGCGCGTGCGCGGGCAGGGCGATGAGCGCGGCCACGGCGGTGGCGGCCAGGGCAAGGCGGCGAGTGGGCATGAAAAAAATCCTTCTCTGGGTCTCAGAAAAAATGGGAAAGGCCAAGCATTACGGCCGCGTGTGACACGACAGTGTCATGGCGCCGTCATTTTGCGGCGCGCCACGCGCTTTTCGGTGGCTGGCGGCTCAGGGATTACCCGCTGCGCATATCCGGACGGCCCATGCGTGCTTTGCCGCGCGGCCTTGCGAAATGTTGCACCGCGATAAAATCGCCGCCCAGCCGTGCGCCTGCGTGGGTTTCGGGGGCTTCGGGCCTCGGCCAGTTTGTGTGATTCGGCGTGTCGTGCTGGGACGGAATCGCCATGAACGCACCCCACACGATCGATCACCTGATGTCCGCGGCCGGCACGGCGCCGCGCCTGCGCGAGATTCCGTACAACTACACCAGCTTCTCCGACCGCGAGATCGTGCTGCGCCTGCTGGGCGCGCGGGCATGGGAGATTCTGGACAGCCTGCGCGGCGAGCGCCACACCGGCCGCTCATCGCGCATGTTGTACGAGGTGCTGGGCGACATCTGGGTGGTGCGGCGCAACCCCTACCTGCAGGACGACCTGCTGGACAACCCGCGCCGCCAGCGCATGCTGGTCGAGGCGCTGAACCACCGGCTGGCAGAAGTCGAAAAGCGTCGCACGCCCGGTGACGATGCCGGCCGCGACGCGCTGGTGGGCGAGTTGCTGGTGGCCGCACGGCGCGTGGTGGGTGCGTTTGACCGCTCCTTCGGCAAGGTGGCCGAGTTGCGCCGCCGCACCGCCAAGGCCTTGGGCAAGCACACGCACAAGGACAACATCAAGTTCGATGGCCTGAGCCGCGTGAGCCATGTGACCGACGCCACCGACTGGCGCGTCGAATTTCCGCTGGTGGTGCTGACGCCGGATACCGAAGAAGAGATGGCCGGCCTGGTCAAAGGCTGCATCGAGCTGGGCCTGACCATCATTCCGCGTGGCGGCGGCACCGGCTACACGGGCGGTGCCATTCCGCTCGATTGGAAAACCGCCGTCATCAACACCGAAAAGCTCATCACCATGGGCAAGGTGGAGCGCATGGCGCTGCCGGGAGTCGAGGGCGAAGTGGCCACCATCCACACTGAAGCCGGCGTGGTGACGCAGCGCGTGGCCGACGCCGCCGAGGCCGCGGGCCTGGTGTTTGCCTGCGACCCGACCAGCGCCGAGGCCAGCTGCATCGGCGGCAACATCGCCATGAACGCCGGCGGCAAGAAGGCCGTGCTGTGGGGCACGGCGCTGGACAACCTGGCCAGCTGGCGCATGGTGACGCCGGACGCGGGTTGGCTCGAAGTCACGCGCCTCAACCACAACCTGGGCAAGATCCACGATGCCGAGGTGGCCAGCTTCGAGTTGAAGTATTTCGACGCCAGCGGCAAGAAGCTGGTCAAGACGGAGCAACTCGACATCCCCGGTGCCACCTTCCGCAAGGAGGGGCTGGGCAAGGACGTGACCGACAAGTTCCTGGCCGGCCTGCCGGGCGTGCAGAAGGAAGGCTGCGACGGCCTGATCACCAGCGCGCGCTGGGTGCTGCACCGCATGCCCGAGCACACGCGCACCGTGTGCCTCGAATTCTTTGGCCACGCCAAGGATGCGGTGCCCAGCATCGTCGAGATCAAGGACTTCATGTTTGCCGAGGCCAAGCGCACGGGTGTGCTGCTCGCCGGGCTGGAACACCTGGACGACCGTTACCTGCGCGCCGTGGGCTACTCAACCAAGTCCAAGCGCGGCGGCTTGCCGAAGATGGTGCTGATCGGCGACATCGCGGGCGACGATGCCGACGCCGTGGCGCGCGCGACCAGCGAAGTGGTGCGCATCGCCAACTCGCGCTCGGGCGAGGGCTTTGTCGCCGTCAATGCCGATGCGCGCAAGAAGTTCTGGGCCGACCGCAAGAAGACCGCCGCCATCAGCCGCCACACCAACGCCTTCAAGATCAACGAAGACGTGGTGATTCCGCTGCCGCGCATGGCCGAATACACCGACGGCATCGAGCGCATCAACATCGAGCTCAGCTTGCGCAACAAGATCGAGCTGGCCGACGAACTGGAGGCCTTTCTTGAACGCGGCAACCTGCCGCTGGGGCAGGTGCCCGACGGTTCGGTGCTCGGCTCGCCCGAACTGCTGGCCGAGAAGGTGGCGCAGGCGCTGGCCGTGGTGCGCGAGGTGCGTGCGCTGTGGCAAGGTTGGCTGCGCGACGTCGACACGCTGTTCCCGCAACTGCAAGACCACAGCCTGCGCGCCAGCTGGAAGACGCAGATCCGCGCGCCGCTGCAAGACATCTTCACTGGCAGCGATTTCGAGCCGCTGATGAAGGCGCTGGGCGACGTGCAGCAGCGCGTGCTGAAAGGCCGGGTGTGGATCGCCCTGCACATGCACGCGGGCGACGGCAACGTGCACACCAACATCCCCGTGCACAGCGACAACTACGCCATGCTGCAAACCGCGCACGAGGCGGTGGACCGCGTGATGGCGCTGGCGCGCCGGCTGGATGGCGTGATCAGCGGCGAGCACGGCATCGGCATCACCAAGCTTGAATATTTGAGCGACGACGAGATCGCGCCCTTTGCCGCCTACAAGCAGCGCGTCGATCCGCAAGGCCACTTCAATCGCGGTAAGTTGCTCCGAAATAAAGAGCTGTCCGCGCAGTCTGGACAAGCGCTGGCGGCCGATTTGACCAATGC
>JAGOVZ010000053.1 GCA_018060485.1 Ottowia sp.
CCCTTCCAGCTCTTGGCAAGCGGCGTGCGGGCGGTGGAAACGATCACGGCGGAAGTCATGGTTTGCTCCTTGTTCGATAGCTGCGTGCGCTTGATGGACGTGCGCTGGCGGCCAAAATCAGTTGAAAGTCTTGCCCGCGGCCGCCAGCTTGGCGAGCATCGGTGCCGGTTGCCAGAATGCCGCATCGTCGCGCGGGTTTTGCGCAAAGCGCTTCATGCTTTCGACGACGTTGAACAGGCCCATCTGGTCGGCGTACTTCATCGGGCCGCCACGCCAGATGGGGAAGCCGTAGCCCGTCAGGTACACCATGTCGATGTCGCTCGCCTTGCTGGCGATGCCGTCTTCGAGAATGTGCGCGCCTTCATTGACCAGCGAATACACCAGCCGCTCGACGATCTCCTGATCGCTGATCTTGCGCGGCGTGATGCCTTGATCCTTGCGGTGCTTCTCGATCATGTCCTCGACCGCCTTGGACGGAATGGCGTCGCGCTTGCCGGGCTGGTAGTCGTACCAGCCGGCGCCGGTCTTCTGGCCGAAGCGGCCCATCTCGCACAGCAGGTCAGCCGTCTTGCTGTACTTCATGTCGGGCTTTTCCTGGTAGCGGCGCTTGCGGATGGCCCAGCCGATGTCGTTGCCGGCCAGGTCGCCCATGCGGAAGGGGCCCATGGCAAAGCCGAACTTTTCGATGGCCTTGTCCACCTGTTGCGGCGTGGCGCCCTCCTCGATCAAAAAGCCCGCCTGGCGGCTGTACTGCTCGATCATGCGGTTGCCGATGAAGCCATCGCACACGCCCGAGACCACGGCCGTCTTCTTGATCTTCTTGGCGATCGCCATCACGGTGGCCAGCACGTCCTTGGCCGTCTTGGCGCCGCGCACCACTTCCAGCAGCTTCATCACGTTGGCCGGGCTGAAGAAGTGCATGCCGACCACGTCCTGCGGGCGCTTGGTGAAGGCGGCGATCTTGTCCACGTCGAGTGTCGAGGTGTTGCTGGCCAGGATGGCGCCGGGCTTGGCCACCTCGTCGAGCTTCTTGAACACCTGCTCTTTCACGCCCAGTTCCTCGAACACGGCTTCGATGATCAGGTCGGCGTCTTTCAGGTCGGCGTAGTCGAGCGTGGTGCTGAGCAACGCCATGCGCTGGTCGTACTTGTCCTGCTTGAGCTTGCCCTTCTTGACCTGGGCTTCGTAATTCTTGCGGATGGTGGCCAGGCCCTTGTCCAGCGCCTCCTGCTTCATCTCCAGCATCTTGACCGGGATGCCGGCGTTGAGGAAGTTCATCGCGATGCCGCCGCCCATGGTGCCGGCGCCGATGACGGCCACGCTCTTCACGTCGCGCGGCTTCACGTCGTCGCCGACGTCGGGGATCTTGCTGGCCGCGCGTTCGGCGGCAAAGATGTGGCGCAGCGCCGCGCTTTCGGGCGTCAGCATCAGGTTGACGAAGATCTCGCGCTCTTTGGCCAGCGCGTCGTCAAACTTCATCTTGGTGGCGTTCTCCACCGCGTCCACGCACTTGACCGGCGCGGGGAAGTTCTTGGCCATGCCCTTGACCATGTTGCGCGCGAACTGAAAGTAGGCGTCGCCGTTCGGGTGCTTGGCCGGCAGGTTGCGCACCAGCGGCAGCTCGCCGCCCTTGGCCGCCACGCCCTTGGCGAAGGCCACGGCTTCATCCAGCAACTTTTCAGGCGACGAGGCCATCTTGTCGAACAGCTTCTGGCCCGGCAGGCCGGCCAGCATCTCGCTGTTGACGGGCTCGCCACTCACGATCATGTTGAGCGCCGTTTCCACGCCCAGCACCCGCGGCAGACGCACGGTGCCGCCAGCGCCGGGGATCAGGCCGAGCTTGACTTCGGGCAGCGCGATCTTGGCGCCCGGCGCGGCGATGCGATAGTGCGCGCCCAGCGCCAGTTCGAGCCCGCCGCCCATGCAGACGGTGTGGATGGCGGCCACCACCGGCTTGGCGGATGTTTCAACCGCGCGGATCACCGACAGCAGGTTGGGCTCCTGCGTTGCCTTCGCGGTGCCGAATTCGCGGATATCGGCGCCGCCCGAAAAAGCCTTGTCGGCGCCCGTCAGCACGATGGCTTTCACCGCCGGATCGGCGTTTGCTTTTTCCAGCCCGTTGGTGATGCCGACCCGCGTGTCGTAGCCGAGGCCGTTCACCGGCGGGTTGTTCAACGTGATGACGGCAACGTCGCCTTGAACCTTGTATTCAGCGGTCATGTGAAAAAAGCTCCTGGAGTTTTCTGGAATGAATCGATCCGCGCGCCGGACAAGCGGTGCATTTTGAAAGAGGTGGCACTCGCGTGCAAACCGATTTTGTCGCCGCAGGGACAAAGGCTGACGAAGCTTAATCCATTGGTGCGCGTTGGCTGTGGGAGCAGCGCCCTGTGAAGCCTTGGCGCATTCTGGGCATGGATGCCGTGATCGCCAAAAATACAGTCAAATCAGGCTCCAGCGCTTGAATGACAAGCGCGAGCAGCTATGAATAATAGAGTAGCCGCGCTCAACAAGTGGATGGCCGCGCCGCGCTCAGACTTCCAACCACTCCTTGCGCGTGCCGGCATCGGCGCGCAATTCAGCCGGCGTGCCGTCAAACACGATGCTGCCGTGGCCCATGACCAGCGCGCGGTCGGAGATGTGCATGGCAATGGTCAGTTTTTGCTCGATCAACAGCACAGAAATGCCGCGCTGCTTGAGCCGCTGCAGGTATTCGCCCACCAGTTCGACGATCTTGGGCGCCAGGCCTTCGGTCGGCTCGTCGATCATGATGAGATCGGGGTCGCCCATCAGCGTGCGGCACAGCGTCAGCATTTGCTGCTCGCCGCCCGACAGCACGCCGGCCTCGGTGTGTTCGCGCTCCTTCAGGCGCGGAAACATGGCGTACATGTCGTCGAACGACCAGCGGCTGGCCTTGCCGGCGCCCTTCTGGCCCAGCAGCAGGTTCTGTTGCACCGTAAGGCCGGGGAAGATGTCGCGGCTTTCCGGCACGTAGCCCAGGCCCAGATGGGCAATCTCAAAAGGCTTTCGGCCCAGCAGGCTCTGGCCCTTCCAGTCAACACTGCCTTCCGCGTGCACCATGCCCATGATCGCCTTGGCGGTGGTCGAGCGGCCCGAGCCATTGCGACCCAGCAGCGCGACGATTTCGCCGGGCGCCACGTGAAAGTTCACGCCATGCAGCACGTGGCTCTTGCCGTAGTAGGCGTGCAGTTGATCGACCTTCAACATGCTCAGTGCCCTCCGCTCTGTGCGTCGGCCACGGGGGAGCCGAGGTAGGCCTCTTGCACGCGCGCGTTGGCGCGCACCGCCTCGGGCGTGTCGAAGGCCAGCACCTCGCCGTACACCACCACGGCGATCTTGTCGGCCAGGCCGAACACCACGCCCATGTCGTGCTCGACGGTGAGCAGCGTCTTGCCGACCGTGACTTCGCGGATCAGTTCGATGAAGTGCTCGGTCTCGCTGCGGCTCATGCCGGCGGTGGGTTCGTCCAGCAGGATGACCGGTGCGCCGCCGGCAATGGTCACGCCGATTTCAAGCGCGCGCTGCTCGGCATAAGTCAGGTTCATGGCCAGCACGTCGCGCTTGCGCTCCAGGTGAATCATGCGCAGCAGCCGGTCGGCGCGTTCGTTGGCGTCCTGAAGGTTGGCAAGGAATTTCAGGAAGGTGTAGCGGTAGCCCAGGCTCCACAGCACGGCGCAGCGCAGGTTCTCGAACACGCTCAGCTTGGGGAAGATGTTGGTGATCTGAAAACTGCGCGACAAGCCCAGGCGATTGATCTCGTACGGCTTCTTGCCGTCGATGCGCTGGTCGCCCAGCCAGATCTCGCCGCTGCTGGGCGCAAAGCGCCCGCTGATCAGGTTGAACAGCGTGGATTTGCCGGCGCCGTTGGGGCCGATCACCGCGACACGCTCACCCGGCAGCACGGCCAGGTTGACGCCGCGGATGATTTCCGTCTTGCCAAAGCTCTTGCGCAGGTCTTTCAGCTCGAGGGCGTAAGTCATGCGGCGCCCCTCCGTGCTTGTGCCGCGTTCATGCTGCCGCCTCGCGCTTTTTCATTTCAACCTCGATGTACTCCTGCACGGCGTGCCAGCGCTGCGCAAAGCGGCGGCGCGCCCACTCGAAGGCGGCGATGCCGACCAGCGCCACCGCGGCGGCGGCCAGCCAATGGACCGTGTTCGCGTCGTCCAGCGTCAGACCCAGGAAATTGAGCGTGGAGCCTGCGGCGCCATCGAGCTGGCGGTGATAAACCATTTCGGTCAGGGCCGAGACGCCGAGCAGCGCCACGAGCCCCGTCGCCGCCATGGACAGGTAATGAGGCAGCAGTTCCTTCAACCGCCCGTACGAGGCCACGCGCAGGTTCAGCATGATCAGGCTGGCAATGCCACCGGGCGCGTACATCACCATGAACATGAAGATCAGGCCCAGGTACAACAGCCACGCCTTGGTCAGTTCTGAAAACAGCACGAAGGCCAGCACCATCAATATGGCGCCGATGATCGGCCCGAAGAAGAACGTCGCGCCGCCGAGAAAGGTGAACAGCAGGTAAGAGCCTGAGCGCGCCGCGCCCACCACCTCGGCCGTCACGATTTCGAAATTGAGCGCCGCCAAGCCGCCCGATATGCCGGCAAAAAACCCGGCGACGATGAAGGCCAGGTAACGAATGCGCTGCGCGTTGTAGCCGACGAACTCGACACGCTCGGCGTTGTCGCGCACGGCGTTCAGCATGCGCCCGAGCGGCGTGCGCGTGAAGGCGTACATGCCGGCCACCGAAATGAACGTATAGAACGCGACCAGGTAGTACACCTGCCGCTGCGGGCCGAAGGTGATGCCCATGAAAGGCTCGACCATGCGGTTGCCCGAGATGCCGCCTTCGCCGCCGAAGAATTCGGGAATCATGAGCGACATGGCAAACACCAGCTCGCCCATGCCCAGCGTGATCATGGCAAAGGTGGTGCCCGAGCGCCGCGTGGTCACGTAGCCCAGCAGCACGGCGAAGAACAGCCCTGCGAGTCCGCCGATCAGCGGCAACAGCAGCACCAGCGCAAACGACGGTTTGCCGCCGGTGGCCGCGTTCAGCGCGTGCATGGCCACGAAGGCGCCCAGCCCGGTGTACACCGCATGGCCGAAGCTCAGCATGCCGCCCTGCCCCAGCAGGATGTTGTAGGAAAGGCAGGCGATGATCGCAATGCCGATCTGGCACAGCATGGTGACGCCCAGG
The DNA here is from genome assembly GCA_018060485.1 of Ottowia sp. Taxonomy (GTDB): domain Bacteria; phylum Pseudomonadota; class Gammaproteobacteria; order Burkholderiales; family Burkholderiaceae_C; genus Ottowia. Next base: position 5,216 of record JAGOVZ010000053.1, read on the forward strand.
TTGCTGGAAAACAGCCAGGGCGCGACCAAGAGCGCCAGTGCAAAGCTGCCCCAGATGATCCAGCGCGCGCGCGATGAGGAGGTTCGGTCGGCGGTCACGTCATCACCCTTCACGCGAACCCAGTAGGCCCTTGGGCCGGAAGATCAGGATCAGCACCAGGAACAGGTACGGCAGGATCGGCGCCACCTGCGAAATGGTCAGCTTGACGAGCGAGTTGTCCTGCACCGCCGGCGCCAGCGCAATGCCCATGCGCGCCGCCGCCGAGCCCAGCGACCAGTCGAACGCCACGGCAAAGGTCTGGATCACGCCAATCAGCAGCGACGCGATGAAGGCCCCGGCCAGCGAGCCCATGCCGCCCACCACCACGACGACGAAGATGATGGAGCCCACGGTGGCGGCCATCGCCGGCTCGGTGAGGAAGGTGCTGCCGCCGATCACGCCGGCCAGACCGGCCAGCGCACAGCCGGCACCAAACACCAGCATGAAGACGCGCGGCACGTTGTGGCCCAGCGCCTGGACGGCGTCGGGGTGCGTCAGCGCCGCTTGAATCACCAGGCCAATGCGCGTGCGCGTCAGCAGCAGCCACACCGAAGCCAGCATGATCACCGCCACCAGCATCAAGAATGCGCGGGTGGCAGGAAACGGCGAGCACACCACGCGCACGGCTGCATCGGCGGCGCGGCACAGTTCAGGCGCGGCCGCGCCCCAGACCAGGCTCAAGCCCTCGGTCGAGTGCTTGATCAAGGTAAACGCCGGGCCTTGCAGGGCCTCGGGCGGCTTGAATTCCAGCGCCAGCCGACCCCAGATGAGCTGCACCAGTTCCAGAACCACGTAGGACAGGCCGAAGGTGATCAAAAGTTCGGGCACGTGGCCGTACTTGTGCACCTTGCGCAGCGCCGAGCGCTCGAACAGCGCCCCCAGCGCACCCACCACCAGCGGCGCCAGCACCAGGGCCGCCCAGAAGCCGGTGACGCGCGAGATGCTGTAACCCAGGTACGCGCCCAGCATGTAAAAGCTGGCGTGGGCAAAGTTCAGCACGCCCATCATGCTGAAGATCAGTGTCAGGCCCGAGCTGAGCATGAACAGCAGCAGGCCGTAGCTCAACCCGTTGAGCATCGAGATGACGAAAAACTCCATGGCGCGGCGGTCTCCGGAGGGCAAAAAAGAGCCCGAAACGGACACACCGTTCGGGCTGCTTCATTGGCGCAGGCCTTACTTGGTCGGCCGCTTCATCTGGCAGCTGGTGGGCGTGCTCGACACGTAGTTCGGGTACTCCGCGACCGGCACCAGCGTCATGCCCGTGTTCTCGGGGCTGTACGGGTACTTGCCGCCGGCCTTTTGCCACACCGTCATGTAAAGCGGCTGCTGCAACTGGTGATCGGCCTTGCGCATCTCGACCTCACCGTTGAAGGTGTTGACCTTGAGGCCTTCCAGCGCCGCGGCCACCTTCACCGGGTCGGTCGACTTGGCCTTGGCCATGGCGGCGCCCAGGAACTGGTAGATGCGAATGATGGAGCCGGTGTAGAAGTCGTCGTTGTACTTGGCCTTGAATTCCTTCATCCACTGGTCCATCTGGCCGCCCATGTTGTAGTGGGCATAGCCGACCTGGTAGACGCGGCCGGCGCCGTTGGTGCCAAGCGCCGCGGGCGTGCCGGTCACGCCGGTGTAGTAGGTGAAGATCTTGCCGTTGAAGCCGCCTTCATTGGCCGCCTTGACCAGCAGCGAAAGGTCAGACCCCCAGTTGCCGGTGATCAGCGTGTCGGCGCCCGAGGCCTTGAGCTTGGCGATGTAGGGCGCAAAGTCGCGCACCTGCGCCAGCGGGTGCAGGTCTTCGCCCACGAACTCGATGTCGGGCCGCTGGCGCTTGATGGTCTCCTTGGCGTACTTGGCCACCTGCACGCCGTGCGAGTAGTTCTGGCCCAGCACATATATTTTCTTGATGTCCGGCTGCGTCTTGATGAAGCTGGCAATGGCTTCCATCTTCATCGAGGTGTCGGCGTCAAAACGGAAGTGCCAATAGCTGCACTTGCTGTTGGTGAGATCGGGATCCACCGCCGAATCGTTGAGGTACAGCACCTCCTTGCCCGGGTTGCGCTCGTTGTGCTTGTTGATGGCATCGACCAGCGCCAGCGCCACCGACGAGCCATTGCCCTGCGCCACGTAGCGCACGCCCTTGTCGATGGCGGCCTTGAGCGCGTTCAGGCTCTCGGCCGGGCTCAGCTTGTTGTCGATGGTCTCGAACTCGAACTTCACGCCCGCCGGATTGCCCTTGCCGCTGAATTTTTCGGCGAAGAACTTGTAGCTCTTGTCCTGGTTGACGCCCACCGGCCCCAACAGGCCGCTCAGCGGGTCGATGCGCACGATCTTGACCACCTCGCCCTGCTGCGCCGCAGCCCAGCCCGCGCCGACCACCATGGCACCACCCACCACCAGCTTGACTGCGAATTTCACGATGTTTGTCTCCTGAGTAAAACACCTGGCAGCGTAAAGCCGCCAAGCGCGACACGCGACAGGGTTTGCCCCAATCGCCTGTCACCAAGGCGGCTGACGCGCTTCAAGCCGTGGGCAGCTTGTAGTCTTTCAGTTGCTCGCGCAGCCTGGTCTTGAGCATCTTGCCGGTGGCGCCAAGCGGGATTGAATCGACAAACACCACGTCGTCCGGCACCTGCCATTTGGCGACCTTGCCGTCGTAGAACTTGAGCAGTTCATCGCGCGTGACTTCGGCGCCAGGCTTCAACGCCACGGCGACAATGGGGCGCTCGTCCCACTTGGGGTGCGGCATGCCGATGCAGGCGGCCATCGCCACCGCCGGGTGCGCCATGGCCACGTTCTCGATGTCGATGGAGCTGATCCATTCGCCGCCCGACTTGATGACGTCCTTGCTGCGGTCGGTGATCTGCATGAAGCCGTCGGCGTCGATGGTGGCCACGTCGCCGGTGGGGAACCAGCCGTCCACCAGCGGGTTGCCGCCCTCGCCCTTGAAGTACGTGTCCAGAATCCATGGGCCTTTGACGTACAGGTCGCCGTAGGTCTTGCCGTCCCACGGCAGTTCCTCGCCGTTGTCGCCGACGATCTTCATGTCGACGCCGAAGATGGCGCGGCCCTGCTTCAGGCGCAGCTTCATCTTGTCTTCTTCCGGCAAGTCCTTGTGCTTTTCCTTCAGCGTGCACAGCGTGCCGAGCGGGCTCATCTCGGTCATGCCCCAGGCGTGCAGCACGTCGACGCCATACTGATCGCGGAACGCGGCAATCATGGCCGGTGGCGCAGCCGATCCGCCAATGACCGTGCGCGTGAGGGAGGAAAACTTCAGCTTGTTCGGCCCCAGGTGCCCCAGCAGCATCTGCCACACCGTCGGCACGCCGGCGGCAAAGGTCACCTTCTCGGCTTCCATCAGCTCGTAGATCGATTTGCCATCCATCGCCGGGCCGGGAAACACCAGCTTGCAGCCGACCATGGCAGCCGAATACGGCAGGCCCCAGGCGTTGACGTGGAACATGGGCACCACCGGCAGCGCCGAGTCGCGTGCCGACAGGCCCATCACATCGGGCAGCGCCGCTGCGTAAGCGTGCAGCACGGTTGAGCGGTGGCTGTACAGCGCCGCCTTGGGGTTGCCCGTGGTGCCGCTGGTGTAGCACATGCTGGACGCGGTGTTTTCGTCGAACACCGGCCAGGTGTAGTCGGGCGACTGCTGGCCGATCCACGCCTCGTAGCTGATCAGGTTGGGAATGCCGGTGTCCTTTGGCAGTTTGTCCTCATCGCACAGCGCGATCCAGCGCTTGACGGTCTTGCAGTGCGCGTGAATGCCCTGCACGATGGGCAAAAAAGTGGTGTCAAAGCACAGCACCTGGTCTTCGGCGTGGTTGACGATCCAGGCGATCTGCTCGGGCAGCAGGCGCGGGTTGACGGTGTGCAGCACGCGGCCCGAGCCGCTGACGCCAAAGTACAGCTCCAGGTGGCGGTAGCCGTTCCAGGCCAGCGTGCCCACGCGCTCGCCGACCTTGACCCCCAGCGCGTCCAGCGCCTTGGCGACCTGCTTTGCACGCCGCTGCACATCGGCCCAGGTGTAGCGGTGGATGTCGCCCTCGACGCGGCGCGAGACGACCTCGGTATCGCCCTGATGGCGCGCGGCGAAGTCGATCACCGACGAAATCAACAGGGGGTGGTTTTGCATTTGACCCAGCATTGGCGCTCCTCTTGAAGTTATGGGGGAAAGGGTTCATCTGAATACTAATCCACGCCGGGCGCAAAGCCGGGAAAATGAGCCCATGCAAAACACCGTGACCCCCGTTCATCCGGCCCTCGACCTGGGCTGGCGCTGGCGCAACGCGTTCGAGGGCCTGGGTGGCGACTTTCACAGCCGGCTGGCGCCCACCGAGCTGCGCGACCCGTACTGGATCGCGCGCAGCCAGTCGATGGCGCGCGAGCTGGGCTTGCAAGACGACTGGTGGCAGGCGCAAGAAGCGCTGGAAGCATTCGCCGGCAACCGCCCGCTGGCCGGCAGCGCGCCGCTGGCCAGCGTGTACAGCGGCCACCAGTTCGGCGTCTGGGCCGGTCAACTGGGCGATGGTCGCGCGCACCTGCTGGGCGAGGTGCAGACGCCCGGTGGCGACTGGCTTGAGCTGCAACTCAAGGGCAGCGGCCTCACGCCCTACTCGCGCATGGGCGACGGGCGCGCCGTGCTGCGCTCGTCGATCCGCGAATTTTTGTGCAGCGAGGCCATGCACGGCCTGGGTATTCCGACCACGCGCGCGCTGTGCCTTACCGGCTCAGACCAGCCGGTGCGGCGCGAAGAGATCGAAACCGCCGCCGTGGTGACCCGCGTGGCGCCCAGCTTCATCCGCTTCGGCCATTTCGAGCACTTCAGCCACCACGACCAGCACAACTCGCTGAAAAAACTGGCCGATTTCGTCATCGACCACCACTACCCCGAATGCCGCAGCGCCGCGCAGCCCTACGCCGCGCTGCTGGCCGCCGTCACGCGCCGCACCGCCGCCCTCATCGCGCAGTGGCAGGCGGTGGGCTTCATGCACGGCGTGATGAACACCGACAACATGAGCATCCTGGGTGTGACCATCGACTACGGCCCATTCCAGTTCATGGACGGCTTCGACCCCAACCACATCTGCAACCATTCCGACCACTCAGGCCGCTACGCCTACGCCCGCCAACCGCAGGTGGCGCACTGGAACCTGTTCGCCCTCGGCCAGGCGCTGCTGCCTCTGATCGGCGAGCCAGACGACGCCATGGCCGCGCTGGAGCCGTACAAGACCCTGTTCCCGGCCGAACTCGACCGCCGCATGGCCGCCAAGCTGGGCTTTGCCGCGCCCACCGACGCCACGCGTGCGCTGACCGAGGAACTGCTCACGCTCATGGCGCGCGAGCGCACCGACTGGACCATCTTCTGGCGCCGCCTGGCCCACCACGCTGCAGGCGCCAGCGCCGACACGGTGCGCGAGCTGTTCCTGGACCGCGCTGCCATCGACCGTGTTTTGCTACAATATAATGAGCTGCCAGCGCTTGTTGGACGTGCGCCAGAGGCCGATTTGATGCTTAAATCCAGCCCCGCCATCGTGCTGCGCAACCACCTGGCGGAGCAGGCCATTGCCCTGGCGAAACAAAAGGACTTCCGCATGGTCCAAGACCTGCTGGCCGTGCTGGAACATCCTTACGACGAGCACCCGGACCACGCTGACTGGGCCGGCTTTCCGCCCGACTGGGCATCCCACATCCAGATCAGTTGCTCCTCATGAACCACCCTGTACAAAAAACCGATGCCGAGTGGCGCGCCCTGCTGGCCGAAAAAGGCGCCGAAGCGCCCGCCTTCGAAGTCACCCGCCACGCCGCCACCGAGCGCCCCTTCACCGGCAAGTACGAACAGCACTGGGCCGACGGCAGCTACCACTGCGTCTGCTGCGGCGCCAAGCTGTTTGAATCGGGCACCAAGTTCGACGCCGGCTGCGGTTGGCCCAGCTTTTCGCTGGCGATTCCCGGTGCCATCGAGGAGCGCCGCGACGTCAGCCACGGCATGGTGCGTGTCGAGACGGTGTGCGCCGGTTGCGGCGCGCACCTGGGGCATGTGTTTCCTGATGGGCCGCAGCCGACCGGCCTACGCTATTGCATGAACTCCGCCTCGCTCGATTTCGAGCCGCGATAATCCGCCCCGATGAAACTGCTGCTCGACTTCCTGCCCATCCTGCTGTTCTTCGGCGCCTACAAGCTGTACGGCATCTACGTCGGCACCGCCGTGCTGATGGGCGCCACGGTGGTGCAGATGGCCATCATCTACGCCATCGACAAGAAGCTGACCACCATGCACAAGGCCACGCTGGCGCTGATCCTGGTGTTCGGCACGCTCACGCTGGTACTGCAGGACGAACGCTTCATCAAGTGGAAGCCCACCGTGCTCTACACCGCCATGGCCATCGCGCTGGCGGTGGCGCTGTGGGGCTACGGCAAGAATTTTCTCAAGATGATGCTGGGCAGCCAGCTCGCGCTGCCGGACTTGGTCTGGAACCGCCTCACGGTGGCCTGGGGGCTGTACTGCCTTTTCATGGCCGCCATCAACGGCTACGTGGCGGCGTATTTTTCGACCGACGCCTGGGCCAACTTCAAGCTGTGGGGCTATGTGTTCCCGGTCGCCTTCATCATCGGCCAGGGCATTTACGTGGCGCGCCACATCCAGGACGAACCCGCCATCGACGCCCCGCCCGGAGGATCGACATGAGCACCGCCCTGGCCGACCGCATGGCCGAGCGCCTGCGCGCGCAGTTGCAGCCGAGCGCGCTCGAGGTGCTGGACGAAAGCTGGCAGCACGAAGGCCACGCCGGCGCCAATGGCACAGGCTTTGGCACGCATTTCCGGGTTCGCATTGCCTCGCCCTTGTTTGAAGGCAAGCCGCGCGTGGCCCGCCACCGGATGGTCTATGACGCGCTGCAAGACTTCATCGACCGCGACGGCGTACATGCCCTGGCCATCGAGGCTACATCCCCCTGAGCCGCTGACGCGGCTTCCCCCTTCTTGCTTCGCGAAGGGGGACAACGCCAGCGGCCGGCGCAAGTCCGTCCGCGGCGTCCACCCGCATGGCCTGCTCCGCGGCCGCTCGGTGTCGCAGACACTGGCCCTTCCAAGACGCGATAATCCCTGCTTTGCGCCGCACTGCGGCATCCTCTGCCCCGCTGGGGTTTCTCAACGTTTTGACCTCCATGAACAAGTCCTTTCTGGCCGCCAGCGCTGCCACCCTGCTGGCCGGCGCCCTGGCGCTGCCCGCCCTGGCGCAGAACGTCGCCATCGTCAATGGCAAGCCGGTGCCCAAGTCGCGCCTGGAAGCGCTTGAGGCGCAGATCAAGGCGCAGGCCGCCCGCACCGGCCAGCCGGTGCCGCCCGACGTCGAAAAGCAGTTGCGCGAAGAAGTCATCGCGCGCGAAATCTTCATGCAGGAAGCGCAGCGCCGCGGCCTGGAAGCCTCGCCCGACTTTCGCGCCAAGATGGATCTGGCGCGCCAGAGCGTGCTGATCAACGAGCTGTTTGCCGACTACCAGAAGAACAGCGCCGTGACCGACGCCGAAGCCAAGGCCGAATACGACCGCATTGTCGGCAGCCAGGCGCCGGCCGCGGGCGCCAAGGAATACAAGGCGCGCCACATCCTGGTCGAGAAGGAAGACGAGGCCAAGGCCATCATCGCCCAGCTGAAAAAAGGCGCCAAGTTCGAGGACATCGCCAAGAAGCAGTCGAAAGACCCGGGCTCCGGCGCGCAGGGCGGCGACCTGGGCTGGGCCAACCCGTCGGGCTACGTGCCTGAATTCGCGCAGGCCCTGGGCAAGCTGGGCAAGGGCCAGATGACCGATGCGCCGGTCAAGTCGCAGTTCGGTTACCACGTGATTCGCGTCGACGACGTGCGCGAGGCCAAGGGGCCTGAAGTGCCTTCTTTCGAGCAGGTCAAGCC
>JAGOVZ010000002.1:0-3132 GCA_018060485.1 Ottowia sp.
AAGCGCAGGAAGCTATTGAATCAGGAGTGAGATGAACGGTTCTTCGTGGCCCGACTGGGTTTTCTGGCTGGCCCTGGCCGCGCTGGGCCTGAACCTGCTGCTTGTGCTGGTGCTGTTGTTGAAGCGCCCGCGCCGACCCGACGACGTGGCCTCGCGCGGGGAGGTGCAGCAGCTGATCGGCGCGGCCGTCGGCCAGCACGGCGAGCGGCTGGAGCGTGAGCTGCGACAAGAGATTGGCGTCAGCGCGCGCGAAGGGCGGCAGGAGCTGTCGCACGCGCTGGCGACGTTTCAGGACGCGATGGTGCGCCAAGGCGCCGAGGGACTGCGCACCCAGAACGCGCAGGTCGACGCGCTGGGCGCGCAGCTGACACAGTTGCGCGGCACGCTGGGCGACACCCTGGTGCAGCAGTTGCAGGCGCTGGGCCTTGGCATGGCGCAGCAGGCGGCCGAGGCCACGCGCACGCAGAACGCGCAGATCGACGCCTTCGCGCAGCAGCTCGCGCACCTGCGCGGCTCGCTGTCGGAAACGCTGACGCAGCAGCTCCAATCCTTGAGTGAAACCAACGCGCGCCGCATCGCCGAGGTGCGCGGCACGCTGGAGCAGCAGCTCGCCCAGCTGCAGGCCGCCAACACCGCCAAGCTCGACGAGATGCGCCAGACGGTGGATGAAAAACTGCAATCCACCCTGCAGGCGCGCCTGGGCGAATCGTTCAAGCAGGTGGCCGACCGGCTGGAGCAGGTGCACAAGGGGCTGGGCGAGATGCAGACGCTGGCGCAGGGCGTCGGCGATTTGAAGCACCTGTTGACCAACGTCAAGACGCGCGGCATGTTCGGCGAGGCGCAACTGGGCGCGCTGCTGGAGCAGGTGTTCGCGCCCGAGCAGTACGCGGCCCAAGTCTGCACGCGGCCGGGCAGCCGCAACGCGGTGGATTTCGCCATCAAGCTGCCGGGCCGCGGTGCTGCGGATTCAGGAGCGGCCAGCGCTGTCTGGCTGCCTATCGACGCCAAGTTTCCCAATGAAGACTACGAACGCCTGCTGGACGCGCAGCAGCGCGCCGACGCCGTGGGCGCCGAGGCAGCGGCCAAAGCGTTGGAGGCGCGCATCCGGCTCGAAGCGCGCGGCATGGCCGACAAGTACGTCGAGCCGCCGCACACCACCGACTTCGCGATCTTGTTCTTGCCGACCGAGGGGCTGTACGCCGAAGTGCTGCGCCGCCCCGGCCTGATGGAAGCGCTGCAGCGCGACCACCGCGTGACGCTGGCCGGGCCGACCACGCTGCTGGCCATGCTCAACAGCCTGCAGATGGGTTTCAGAACGCTGGCGCTGGAAAAGCGCAGCAGCGAGGTGTGGCAAGTGCTGGGCGCGGTGAAGACGGAGTTCGGCAAGTTCGGCGGCATGCTGGACAAGGTGAAGTCGCAGACGCAGACGGTGCTGAACACGCTCGATCAGGCGCAGACCCGCACCAACATGATGAACCGCGCTTTGAGGAAGGTCGAGGCGCTGCCCGACGATGAGGCGCAGGCGCTGCTGCCGGGTGTTCAAGCTGGCGAGGATGGGGCGGATGGGTGAGGGCTGGAGGCAGGCCGACTCCCTCTCCCGCACGCGGGAGAGGGGGTTTCTTGCTCGATCGACGAGGCATCGGCCAACACCGGCGCCCCGAAAATTCCTGAATTGATAGCTGCTCGCGCTTGCCAGACAAGCGCTGGCGCCCGATTTGACCCATGAAAAGCCGCGAACTTGTGCGCCTGGTCACCGCGCAAGTCTGCGTGCACAACGCCATGACGGGTGCGCGGCTGGCCGCCCCGCTGCTGGCTTTGCAGTTGGGCTACAGCGCGGCGCAGGTGGGCGTGCTGCTGGCGCTGTTTGCGCTCTCGCCGGTGGTGCTGGCGTTGCCGGCGGGGCGGCTGGCCGACCGGCACGGCTTGCGTGTGCCGCTGCGGCTGGCGGTCGGCGCGGCCATGCTCGGCACGGCGCTGGCGGCGGCGTGGCCGACGTTTGGCGTGCTGTGCGTGATGGCGCTGCTCACCGGCGCGTCGGCCGGCACGGCGCAGATTGCGCTGCAGCGCCACGTGGGCCGCGCGGTGGCGCACCCGTCGGAGCTGAAAACGGTGTTCAGCTGGATCGCCATTGCGCCGGCCATGGCGAATTTTCTCGGCCCGCTGGTCACTGGCCTGCTGATCGACCACGCGGGGCCGCAGCCGGCGCATGAGACGGGTTTTCGCGTCGCCTTTGGCGTGCTGGCCTTGTTGCCGCTCTTGTGCTGGGCGCTGGTGCGCGGCGCGCCCGAGCAACCGCTGCCACCGCCGGCGCCGCAGGAAGCCGGCAAGTCGGTGTGGGACCTGATCGGCGTGCCGATGCTGCGGCGCCTGCTGTTCGTCAACTGGCTGCAGGCCATCGCGTGGGACGTGCACACCTTCGTGCTGCCGATCCTGGGGCACGAGCGCGGGATGTCGGCGTCGACCATCGGCGCGCTGCTGGGCGCGTTTGCCATTGCCGCCGCGGGGGTGCGCATGGCGCTGCCGCTGATCGCCGAGAAGCTGCCTGAATGGAAAGTGATGTACGGCGCCACGCTGCTGGCCGCTTGCGCGCTGATGGTCTACCCGCTGATGCCCGGCGCGCTGACGATGGGCGTGTGCTCGGTGGTGCTGGGCGTGGCGCTGGGCGCGGTGCAGCCGATGGTGCTGAGCCTGCTGCACCAGGTGGCGCCGCCGCAGCGCCAGGGCGAGGCGATGGCGCTGCGCGTGATGACGATCAACTTCTCCAGCTTTCTGATGCCCATGCTGTTTGGCTCCATCGGCGCGGTGACCGGCGTTGCCGGGCTGTTCTGGCTGGTGTGCGGCGCGCTGGCGTTGGGGGCGCGGGCGATTCCGGCGCTGCAGGTCGCTGAGCCGCCAGACACCCCATAGCCGGGCTCAAGAACGCAGAGATTTCGCAGAGGACGCAGAAAATTCAAAGAAAGCTTTTTCTGGCTGTTCTTTCGCGTCCTTCGCGAATCCTTTGCGTCCTTCGCGTATGGTTTTTGGTTTTCAAGCCAAAACAGGCTCCGGCGCTTGTCCATCAAGCGCGGGCAGCTACCAAATAGAGAGCGTTGAGCTGACATCACCACTCATTCGCCAGCCCATCATCCGTTC
>JAGOVZ010000002.1:3232-36177 GCA_018060485.1 Ottowia sp.
CTTCGCGTATGGTTTTTGGTTTTCAAGCCAAAACAGGCTCCGGCGCTTGTCCATCAAGCGCGGGCAGCTACCAAATAGAGAGCGTTGAGCTGACATCACCACTCATTCGCCAGCCCATCATCCGTTCGGGCTGAGCCATTCGGCAAGCTCATGACAGGCTTGTCGAAGCCTGTTTCTCTGGCACCCAGTCCTTCTACAGGCTCAGGACGAACGGTGCGGGATCATTTTTTGGGTTTGTCTACCAGCGTCAGGCCACTTCTGCGACCAGCTCGATCTCGACGCACGCGCCAAGCGGAATCTGCGCCACGCCAAACGCGCTGCGGGCATGCTGGCCCTTATCGCCGAACACCTCGCCCAGCAGCTCGGAGCAGCCGTTGGTGACCAGGTGCTGCTCGGTGTAGTGGGGCGTGGAGTTGACCAGGCTCATCACCTTGACGATGCGCTTGATGTTGTTCAAGTCGCCCACGGCGGCCTGCAGCGTGCCCATCAGGTCGATGGCGATGGCGCGCGCGGCCAGCTTGCCTTCGGCCGTGTCCAGCGTGTCGCCCAGCTTGCCGACCCAGGCACAGCCGTCCTTGCGTGCGATGTGGCCGGACAAGAACACCAGGTTGCCGGTGCGCACGAAGGGCACGTAGGCGGCGGCGGGCGCGCTGACGGGCGGCAGGGTGATGCCGAGTTGCTGCAGTTTTTCTTGCGGGGTCATGAGGATCTCCTGGGTTGGAAAAAAAGTGGCTACACGGGCGGCGCGTCGGCCAGCGAGGCGGCCTCGAATGGCTCGACCGTGACGCCGACATCGAGCTTGTGCTTACCCGAGCCATGCAGCACGCCGCGCATTGGCGAGATGTCGGCGTAGTCGCGGCCCACGGCCAGACGAATGAAGTCTTCGCCGGGCGAGCCCCAGCCGTCGCGGCAGTTGGTCGGGTCGAGGTCGTACCAGCCGTGGCCGCCGGTGCGGGCGGCCACGTCGGGCAAGAAAACCGACACCCAGGCGTGCGACGCATCGCTGCCGACCAGGCGCGGCATGCCGGGCGGCGGCTGCGTCAGCAGGTAGCCCGAGACATAGCGCGCCGGCAGGCCGAGCGAGCGCAGACAGGCCAGCATGACGTGGCTGAAGTCCTGGCACACGCCCATGCGGCGTTCCAGCGCCACGGCGGCGGGGGTGTTGATCTGGGTGCTGTCGGCGCGGTAGGTAAATTCGGCGTGCACGCGCTGCATCAGCTCGCGCGCGGCGTCGATCAGCGGCCGCCCGGGCGCGAACGAGGGCCGTGCGTAGTCGGCAAACAGCGCGCCGGGGTGGACGTGGATCGAGGGGTAGATGAATTCGGCCGCCGGGTGCCATTGGGCGCCGCGGCGGTAGACGAAGGCGTCCTGCACCGCGTCCCAGCCGAGCTGGCTGTCGACCGGCTCGGGCGCCCAGGTGTTGACCAGGCTGGTGGCGCGCACGTGCAGATGGTCGTGCGCGGCATCGATTTCGAAGAAAGCGCGCACGTTGCGGTAGATGTCGAGCGTCTCGGTCAGCGTGGCGGGCGTGGGGTCGACTTCCAGCCGCGACTCGGCGCGCTCCTGGCAGCGCGTGGGCGGCGGCACCAGGTGCGCCACGTGCAGCGCGGTCTGCACCGCCGGCTCGTACTCGTAGCGCGTGTCGTGGGTGATGCGCAGGCGCATGTCAGTGGTCCGAGGCATTGCGCGACGCTGGCCGCGCATGAAGCACAAAGAGCCCGATGGGCGCGGAGCAGGCCATGCGCGGGCACCCATGGCCGGGGTTTCCCTGGACATTGGGTGCGTCCCCCTCCCGCAGGAGAGGGGGAAGGCGCCGCAGGCGACACAGGGGGTGTCTCACTTCACACCCCCGTCGAGCGCCGCACTTCGCCCGTGTGCGTGAAGTGCCGCAGGCTGATGTCGGTCGACAACTGCGCGCCAGCTTTCATGAACTGCTGCAACAGCGCCTGCAGGTGGACGAAGTCGCCGATGTGGTCCGACTGGCACAGGCGTGTGAGTTCATCCGCGCCGGGCGGCTGCAGGCGCTTCGACAGGTCTTCCAGCGGGCCGGGTTCGCGCTCGTGCAGGCGCGCCAGGCGCCCGTTCAGCGTTTGCACCACCCAGCCGAGCGAGCGCGGGTTCTCGAAGTTGAGCACCACGTGCTCGATCAGCGCGGCGATCGCGCGGCTGCGCTGGTAGCGGGCGTGGAAGGAGATGGTGGAGTCGAACAGGTCGAGCACCACGCCGAAACCCGCCGCGTCGTGGACGGCGTTGGTGTAGAAGCCGCGCGACAAGGCTTCCGACAGGTAGGTCAGCCGCTCGATCTGGCGCCCGGCGCTCAGCAGGCGCCAGCCGTCGTCGCGCCACATGCGGTCGTGCTGCGCGCCGGTGATGGCCGACAGCGCGCGCGACACCGCCGCCAGCTGCTGCAGCGCATCGGCGCCCTGGCCGCCATCGTCGCGCAGGCGGCGCGCCTCGCGCAGGAAGTTGTCCTCGGCTTGCTTGATGAAGTTCCAGTGCTCGGGCGACAGCCGCTCGCGCAGGGCCGAGCCGGCCTGGCGCAGGTTGCGCAGTGTGTAGCCGACGCTGGGCGTGTCCTCGGTGTCGCCCAGCGCGCCGATCAGTTGCCGCTCGAACTCCACCCGGTCGTCGAGCGGTGACGGGCAGTCATCGGGCACCAGGCCGGCCGATTCGGCCAGTTGGCCGATCCACATCAGGTGGCCGATGGAGGGCTCCTCCTCGCCATGCAGCGACTGCAGCACGATGCGCGCCAGGCGGGTGGCGTTTTCGGCGCGCTCGGTGTAGCGGCCGAGCCAGAACAGGTTCTCGGCCGCGCGGCTGGTGACCAGGCGCTCGCGCTGCACCAGTTCGGTGTCGGCCGGCGTGAAGGCGGCCAGCGTGGAATGGTCGAAATCGGTGTCTTCTTGCAGCGGCTCGTCGCCCAGCACCCAGGTGTCGGCGCTGCTGCCGCCCATCGCCATGGTGGCCAGGCCGGCGCTTTCGCTCACCAGCCGCGTCATGCCGCCCGGCAGCACCTGCCACGAACCGGCGCCGTCGGACAGCGCGAACACGCGCAGCATGGCCGCGCGCGGCACGATGCCGGTGCGCCCGCCGCGCATGCCCCAGGTGGGGATCTGCGCTGGCGACATGTAGGCCTGCACGGTGTGCTCTTCCGGCACGCGCTGGATGGCGTCGGCCCACGAGGCCAGCATCTCGGGCGCCATCAGCGGCCCGACGCCGGCGTTGAAGGTGCCGCGGCTGGTCGACCACGGGTAAGTCGGCTTGATCACGCAGCGGCCCAGCTCGGGCAGCACCTCGCGCATGGCGGCCGGCTCGCCGCACCACCAGGTGTGCAGGGCGGGCAGCTTCAGCTCTTCGCCCAGCAGGCGCCGCGCCAGCGCGGGCAGAAAGCCGAGCAGGGCGCTCGATTCAAGAAAGCCCGCACCCGGCGCGTTGGCCACCAGCAGGTTGCCGGCGCGCACCGCCTCCAGCAGGCCGGGCACGCCCAGGCGCGATTCGGGGCGCATCTCCAGCGGGTCGAGAAAGGCGTCGTCGACCCGCTTGATGAGGCCGTGCACCGGCCGCAGGCCGTGCAGCGTCTTCAGGTACAGGCGGCGGCCGCGCACCGTCAGATCGCCGCCTTCGACCAGCGTCAGGCCCAGGTAGCGCGCGAGGTAGGAGTGCTCGAAGTAGGTCTCGTTGTACGGCCCGGGCGTGAGCAGCGCGATGTGCGCGTTCTCGCCGGCCGGGCAGGCGGCCTTGATGCCCTCGATGAAGCTGCGGTAAGTGGCCGCCAGGCGGCGCACGTTCATGCCCTCGAAGGCATCGGCGAACTGGGTCGACACGGCCGAGCGGTTTTCCAGCAGGTAGCCCAGGCCCGAAGGCGCCTGCGTGCGCTGCGACACCACCCACCAATAGCCCTTGGGTCCGCGCGCCAGATCGAAGGCGACGATGTGCAGGTGCGTGCCGCCCACCACCGGCACGCCGTGCATGGCGCGCAGGTAGTCCGGGTGGCCTTGCACCAACGCGGCGGGCAGCAGGCCGTCCTTCAGCAGGCGGCGCTCGCCATAGGTGTCGCGCATCACGGTTTCAAGCACCTGCACGCGCTGCAGCACGCCGGCTTCAATGGCTTGCCAGTCGCTGGACGTGATCAGCAGCGGAAACAGATCGAGCGGCCACGGCCGCTGCAGGTTGGCCTCGTCGGCGTAAACGTTGTAGGTGACGCCGTTTTCGCGCAACTGGCGCGCCAGGCGTGCGGCGCGGCGGTCCAGTTCTTCGCAGCCGTAGGGGCCGAGGTACTGGAAGAACTCGTGCCAGCTGGGCGCCATCGGGCTGCCGCGCAACTGCTCCAGCACCGCGGGCCACTGGCCGCCCTGCGAGGGCAGGCCGCGCAACTCGTCAAAGGGGCCGAGCGAAGGCAAGGACGCGGCGGCATGCGCCAGGGGCCCGGGCTCCAGCGCGTCGAGGACGGGAATTTCCGACTGGTTCATCCAGCGGTCATTGTCGCATCCGCGTGTTGTTGCTCCGTCTCAGGTCCAGCGTGCAGGGGAACTCGCGGCTGCCGGGCAGGTGCAGCGTGGCGGCAGGCACCTCCATGGCGCCGCTGGTGTGCCCCATGCGGAAAAAGCGCGCCAGCCGGCGGCTTTCGGCCTCATACGCGTTGACGGGGAAGGTGTCGTAGTTGCGCCCGCCCGGGTGCGCCACGTGGTACTGGCAGCCGCCCACGCTGCGCTGGCTCCAGGTGTCGTAGATGTCGAACACCAGGGGCGTGTGCGGCTTGATGGATGGGTGCAGCGACGACCACGGGTTCCACGCCTTGTAGCGCACGCCGGCCACGTAGCCGCCCTCGGCGCCCAGCGGTTGCAGCGGCAGCGCGTGGCCGTTGCAGGTGATGGCGTACCGGCTGGGGTTGAAGCCGGTGACGTGCACCTGCAGCCGCTCCAGCGACGAATCGACATAGCGCGCCGTGCCGCTGCCGGTGCTTTCTTCGCCCATCACGTGCCACGGCTCCAGCGCGTTGCGCAGTTCGACGTGCATGCCGAGCACGTCAAGCTCGCCGACGACCGGAAAGCGAAACTCGAGGTGCGGCGCAAACCAACTGGCATCGAACGCGTAGCCAGCGCGCTGCATGTCGGCCATCACATCGTTGAAATCGGCCTGGATGTAGGCCGGCAGCATGAAGCGGTCGTGCAACTGCGTGCCCCAGCGCGCGGCGGGCGCGGTGTAGGGCGTGCGCCAGAAACGGGCCACCAGCGCACGCATCAGCAATTGCTGCGCAATCGACATGCGCGCGTGCGGCGGCATCTCGAAGGCGCGCATCTCCAGCAGGCCGAGGCGGCCGGTGGGCGTGTCGGGTGAATACAGCTTGTCGATGCAGAACTCGCTGCGGTGGGTGTTGCCGGTGATGTCGACGAGGATGTTGCGCAAGGATCGATCCACCAGCCACGGCGGCATTGCTTCACCCCGTTCGGCGCGCGCCTTGTGGATTTCTTGCAGCGCAATTTCCAGCTCATACAACTGGTCGTTGCGTGCCTCGTCCACGCGCGGCGCCTGGCTGGTGGGGCCGATGAACAGGCCGCTGAACAAATACGACAGGGAAGGGTGGTTGTGCCAGTACAGGATCAGGCTGGCGAGCAGTTCGGGCTTGCGCAGGAAGGGGCTGTCGTCGGGCGTCGCGCCGCCCAGCACGAAGTGGTTGCCGCCGCCGGTGCCGGTGTGGCGGCCGTCGACCATGAATTTCTCGCTAGACAGCCGGCTTTCAAAGGCCGATTGGTAGAGGAATTCGGTGTTGTCCACCAGTTCGCGCCAGTTGTGCGCGGGCTGGATGTTGGCCTCGATCACGCCGGGGTCGGGGGTGATCTGAAGCATCTTCAGGCGCTTGTCGCGCGGCGGCGGATAGCCTTCGAGCACCACGGGCAACTGCAGTTGCTCGGCCGTCGCTTCGATGGCGGCCACCAGCGCCAGGTAGTCGTCCAGCTCATCAAGCGGCGGCATGAAGATGTAGACGATGCGGGCGTCGCCGGGTTTGAGCGCGTACTTGGCGACCGCGGCCTGGTGCGCGCTGCGGGCGGCGCGCTTGGCCTCGGCAGCCTCGTCGTTGCCCTCGATCTCGGGCAAATCGGTGTCGGGCGTATGCGAGCGCACCGGGTCGCGCACTTCCACCACCAGCGCGGTGCGCGGCACCCAGCGGGCGGATTCGTGGCGTTGCGGCTCGCGGTCTTCGGGGTCGAGGGCGCCGCTGGGTGTGGCGTCTGGCTCGGCCAGCGTGTCGTCGGACTCGGCATACGGGTCTTTGGGGAAGGCTTTGGGCAAATCCTCATCGGCCACCCAAGGCAGGCTGCTGAGCGGCAGCCGATAGCCCATCGGCGAATCGCCCGGCACCAGCACCAGCCGGTCGTCGCGGAACCACCAGCGCCCGGTGAGCCAGCGCGGGCGCTCATCGCCCGGCACGCCGGCCAGAAAATCCGGCGTGTGCTGCAGCTCCGACGCGGCGCGCAGCGGCAGCAGCCAGCCGACCACCTTGTCCAGGCCTTGCGTGAAGACGCGGCGCAGGCGCGCGCGCTCCTGCTCGTCGGCCAGTTTCGAATCAAACGGATCGACGTTGATCGGCAAGCGACGCTCGGCGGCGATGTAGTGCCAGGCGTCTTCGTAGCCGGGGCGGATCGTCTCGGTGCCGACGCCCAGCCGCTCGCCCAGCGCGCGGATGAAGCGCTCGGCGTCTTCGGGTGCGGCCTGCTGCGGCTGGCGCTCGTCGGCCAGCAGCGCGGGGTTGCGCCACAGCGGCGCGCCGTCGGGCCGCCAGAACAGGCTGAGCGCCCAGCGCGGCAGTTGCTCGCCGGGGTACCACTTGCCCTGGCCCAGGTGCAAAAAGCCTTGCGGACCGTAGCGGTCTTTCAGCTTGTGAAGCAGCTCCAGCGCAAACACGCGCTTGGTGGGCCCCAGCGCGGCGGTGTTCCATTCCGGCCCGTCGCGGTCGTCGATGCCGACAAAGGTCGGCTCGCCGCCCATGGTCAGGCGCACGTCGTCTTCCTGCAGTTGCAGATCGACCGCGTCACCCAGTTGCAGGATGGCGCGCCACTGTTCGTCGTCGTAGGGCAGGGTGACGCGCGGCGATTCGTGGATGCGCGTGACGGCCATCTCGTGCGAGAACGCCACCTCGGCCGGGTCGACCAACCCCTCGATCGGCGCCGCGCCCGATGGCTGCGGCGTGCAGGCGAGCGGAATGTGGCCTTCGCCCGCCAGCAGGCCGCTGGTCGGGTCCAGCCCGATCCAGCCGGCGCCCGGCAGATACACCTCGCACCAGGCGTGCAGGTCGGTGAAGTCCACCTCGGTGCCGCTCGGGCCGTCGAGCGACTTTTGATCGGCCTTCAACTGAATCAGATAACCCGACACGAAGCGGGCCGCAAGTCCGCAATGGCGCAGCAGTTGCACCAGCAGCCAGCCCGAATCGCGGCACGAGCCGCTGGCGTTGTGCAGCGTCTGCTCGGGCGTTTGCACGCCGGGTTCCATGCGGATCAGGTAGTTGATGTCGTGCTGCAGCCGCTGGTTGATGCCGACCAGAAAGTCGATGGTGCGCTGCGGCCGGCGGTCCACGCCAGCCAGGTAGTTCGAAAACAAATCGGCCGCTGGCGCAAGCGCCAGGTACGGTGCCAGCTCTTCTTTCAATAGCGGGTCGTATTGAAAGGGGAAGTTCTCGGCCTCGGGCTCCAGAAAGAAATCAAACGGGTTGAACACCGCCATCTCGGTCACCAGATCGACGGTGACCTTGAACTCGCGCGTCTTCTCGGGGAACACCAGCCGCGCCTGCCAGTTGGCAAACGGGTCTTGCTGCCAGTTGATGAAGTGCTCGGCCGGTTCGACCTTGAGCGAGTACGAAATGATCTTGCTGCGGCAGTGCGGCGCCGGGCGCAGCCGCACGATCTGCGGCCCCAGTTGCACGGGCCGGTCGTAGCGGTAATGCGTGACGTGATGAAGCGCGGCGTGAATGGACATGGGGTCTGCTGCCTGGCCGTTGTGGTGGGGATGGATACTGGGGCATCCTAGCAAGGCGCGCGCCAGGCGGTGGCCGCGACGCGCTGGCGGAAGTGGGTATCTGAAGAAAATCGGCCGCCAGCGCTTGATAAACAAGCGCGAGCAGCTATAAAAACAAGAGTATCGATGACGGCGACGGAAACAGCCTGCGAACCTCACGTGCGGCGCCACGCCTTGCGCTGGCGCGGCCACGCGTGGGCTGCGGCGCTGCTGGGTTGGGTGCTGGGCACGGCGCTGCAAGTGCAGCAGCCGGTGCTGTGGGCGGCGGGCGTCTACATCGGCGTGACGGTTTTCGCGTTCGCGCTGACGCTGCTGGCGTGGCGCGCCCGGCCGGGTGCGGCGCGCGCCCTCGGCTGGCTGCTGGCCGCCGCGCTGGCCGCCTTCGGCACGACCGGCTGGCGCGCCACCATGATGCTGGCCGAACGCCTCACGCCCGCGCTGGAAGGGCGCGACGTGCTGCTCACCGGCACCGTCAGCCGCATGCCGCAAAAGAGCGAGGCCGGCTGGCGCTTTCGCTTCGACGTGCAGCAGGCGCAGCTCGACGGCGCGCCGGTGCCCGTGCCGCCGCGCCTGCAACTCGCCTGGTACGGCTCGGCCAGCACGGCCGATGAGGCCGACGCCGCGCGCCCGCTGCTGGCCGAGTTGCGCGCCGGCGACCGCTGGCAATTCACCGCGCGTTTGAAGGCGCCGCACGGCAACCTGAACCCGCACGGTTTTGACTACGAGCTGTGGTTGTGGGAGCAGGGCGTGGGCGCCACCGGCTACGTGCGCAGCGGCCCGCGCGATGTGCCGCCGCGCCGCTTGACCGAAGGCGGTTGGTCCATCGAGCGCTGGCGCCAGTCGGTGCGCGACCGCATTCTGGGCGATGCGGGCGATGCCGAATCGCGCCGCTTTGCCGGCATCGTCGCCGCGCTGGTCACGGGCGACCAGAACGTGATCGAGCGCGCGGATTGGGACGTTTTTCGCGCCACCGGCGTCGCGCATTTGATGAGCATTTCAGGCCTGCACATCACGATGTTCGCCTGGCTGGCGGCGGCCTGCATCGGCTGGGCGTGGCGCCGTTCGGCGCGCCTCGGCCTGCCGGCGCGCTGGGACCCATGCCAACGCCTGCCCGCACCCGCGGCAGCGCTCATCGGCGGTGTGCTGCTGGCCACGGGCTACGCGCTGTTCAGCGGCTGGGGCGTGCCGGCGCAGCGCACGGTGCTGATGCTGGCGACCTTTGCGTTGCTCAAATTGATGGGTCTGCGCTGGCCGTGGTGGCTGAGCTGGCTGCTGGCCTGCGCGGTGGTGCTGGCGTTTGACCCGTGGGCGCTGACGCAGGCCGGCTTCTGGCTCAGCTTTGTCGCCGTGGGCGTGTTGTTTGCTACCGATCCAGGAGCTGCTCGCGCTGATCAGACAAGCGCTGGCGGCCGATTTGTTCGATTGTTGCGTGAGCAGTGGGTGGTCACGCTGGCGCTGACGCCGCTGTCGCTGATTTTGTTCGGGCAGGCCTCGGTGGTCGGGTTGCTGAGCAATCTGCTCGCGATTCCGTGGGTCACGTTGGTGGTAACGCCGCTGTCGCTGCTGGGCGTGCTTTGGGCGCCGCTGTGGCAGGCAGCCGCCTGGGCGCTGTGGCCGCTGGCGTGGGTGCTGCAGTGGCTGGCCACCTGGCCCTGGGCCAGCGTGTCGATGGCCGCCGCGCCGTGGGCGCTCGGCGCGGCCGCACTGGCCGGCGGCGTGCTGCTGGCGCTGCGCTGGCCGTGGCAATGGCGTCTGGCGGGCGTGCCCTTGCTGCTGCCGCTGTTGCTGTGGCAGGCGCCGCGCCCGGCACCCGGCCAGTTCGAGCTGCTGGCGGCCGACGTCGGGCAGGGCAACGCCGTCATCGTGCGCACCGCGCGCCACACGCTGGTGTACGACGCCGGCCCGCGCTATTCGCTGGAGAGCGACGCCGGCCACCGCGTGCTGGTGCCGCTGCTGCGCGCCTTGGGCGAGCGCGTCGACATGCTGGTGCTGAGCCACCGCGACAGCGACCACACCGGCGGCGCGCGCGCCGTGCTGGCCATGCACCGCGGCGCCACGCTGCTGTCGTCGATCGAAGAAGGGCACGAGCTGCAAGGCGCGCGCACCGCCATGCGCTGCCAGGCCGGGCAACGCTGGACGTGGGACGGCGTCGATTTCAGCGTGCTGCACCCGCTGCCGGCCGACTACGCCGCGCCCGCCAAACCCAACGCCCTGAGCTGCGTGCTGCGCGTGCAGGCCGGCGACGCATCCGCGCTGCTGGCGGGCGACATCGAAGCGCCGCAAGAACAGGTCCTGCTGGCGCGCGGCGCCGATCTGGCGGCCGACGTGCTGCTGGTGCCGCACCACGGCAGCCGCACATCATCCTCGCCCGCCTTCGTGCAGGCGGTGCGCCCGCGCTGGGCACTGGTGCAGGCCGGTTATCGCAACCGCTTCGGGCACCCGGTGGCGGAGGTGATGGCGCGCTATCCGTCAGTCGGTGCGCAAGTGGTCGATTCGCCCCATTGCGGTGCGATGCACTGGCACACTGCGCGCCCCGATGTGGTGCAGTGTGAGCGGCAGGACGCGGCGCGCTACTGGCATCACCAGTCGCTGCCCTGACCCGAACGGGCCGACCGCGCCCGGCTGGCTTGCGTCTTGCTATCCTTCCGTGCATGGCCGCCGCCCTGACGTGGCGGCCGCAGCGCACGAAACCGGAGAACACAGCATGCACGCGTTTGACGAGATGTTCGAGGCCCTGGCCGACGCGGTGGCCAACCCGCGCGGCTACGAAGCGGGGCGCGACGTGCGGGCGCACTACCAGGCGTATGCCCAGTGGCTGGCCACGCAAAGCGGGGAGGTGATGACCGCGCGCCGCGAAGAGGCCGAGATGATCTTCCGCCGCGTCGGCATCACCTTTGCCGTCTACGGCGCCAAGGACGAAGACGGCGCCGGCACCGAGCGGCTGATCCCCTTCGACCTCATCCCGCGCATCATTCCGGCGGATGAATGGGAGATGCTGGAGCGCGGCCTGACGCAGCGCGTGACGGCGCTCAACCGCTTCATCCACGACGTTTACCACGAGCAGGAGATATTGCGCGCCGGCATCGTGCCGTCCGACCAGGTGCTGCGCAACGCCCAGTACCGCGCCATCATGAAAGGCGTGGCGGTGCCCAACGACGTGTATTCGCACATCGCCGGCGTCGACATCGTGCGTGCCGGCACCGAGGGCGGCAAAGGCGAGTACTACGTGCTGGAAGACAACCTGCGCGTGCCCAGCGGCGTCAGCTACATGCTGGAAGACCGCAAGATGATGATGCGGCTCTTCCCCGGCCTGTTCAGCCAGTACCGCGTGGCGCCGGTCGCGCACTACCCCGATCTGCTGCTGGAAACCCTGCGCGACAGCAGCCCCGCCGCCACCGCCAACCCCACCGTGGTGGTGCTGACGCCCGGCATGTACAACAGCGCCTACTTCGAGCACGCCTTTCTGGCGCAGCAGATGGGCGTCGAGCTGGTCGAGGGGCAGGACTTGTTCGTCAAGGACGACTTCGTCTACATGCGCACCACGCGCGGCCCCAAGCGGGTGGACGTGATCTACCGCCGGGTGGACGACGACTTCATTGATTCGCAGGTGTTCCGCCCCGATTCGGCGCTGGGCTGCGCCGGCCTGATGCGCGCCTACCGCGCCGGCCACGTGACCATCTGCAATGCCGTGGGCACGGGTGTGGCGGATGACAAGTCGATCTACCCCTACGTGCCCAAGATGATCGAGTTCTATCTGGGCGAGAAGCCGATCCTGAACAACGTGCCCACCTACATGTGCCGCGACGCCGACGACCTGAAGTACGTCATGGCCAACATGCAGGACCTGGTGGTGAAGGAAGTGCACGGCGCCGGCGGCTACGGCATGCTGGTCGGGCCGGCGTCCACCGCGGCCGAGGTCGATGAATTCCGCAAGGCCGTGCTGGCGCGGCCCGACGGCTACATCGCCCAGCCCACGCTCAGCCTGTCGACCTGCCCGACTTATGTGGAAAGCGGCGTGGCGCCGCGCCATATCGACCTGCGGCCCTTCGTGCTGTCGGGCAAGACGGTGCAAATGGTGCCCGGCGGCCTGACGCGCGTGGCGCTCAAGGAAGGCTCGCTGGTCGTCAACTCATCGCAGGGCGGCGGCACCAAGGACACCTGGGTGCTGGAAGAAAGTTCGGCCTCGGCCGCCCGCCGTTCGGTGGTGGAACAGATTCAGCGCCCGACGTCAGAACAGGTCCAGCGTTCTGCGTTTGGCGTTCAGCGCCAATCCTTCTAGCCCGCGCCGTTAGCTTTTTCACGCTCAACGCTCAACGCTCAACGTGGAACCAAAAAATGCTTTCCCGTACCGCTGATCACCTCTTCTGGATGTCCCGCTATACCGAGCGGGCCGAGAACACTGCGCGCATGCTCAATGTGCATCACGAAACCTCGCTGCTGCCGCAATCGGCGGCCGTGTCGCAGTACGGCTGGCTCGGCGTGCTCTCGCTTTCAGAGCTGCTGCCGGCCTACACCGAGCGCCAGGGCGAGGTTTCGCCGCGCGGCGTGATGCGCTTCATGGTGCTGGACGAAGAAAACCCTTCGTCCATCCTGGCCTGCCTGAAAGCCGCGCGCGAAAACGCCCGCGCCGTGCGCGGCACGCTGACGACCGAGGTGTGGGAAACGCTCAACCAGACCTGGCTGGAGATGAGCCGCCTCGCGCGCAGTGGCGATTTCGAGGAAGACCCTGCCGAGTTCTTCGAATGGGTCAAGTTCCGCTCGCACCTCTCGCGCGGTGTCACCCTGGGCACCATGCTGCAAGACGAAGCCTTTCACTTCCTGCGCTTGGGCACTTTTCTAGAGCGCGCCGACAACACCGCGCGCCTGCTCGATGTGAAATTCCACGCCGTAGAGAGCGAGTTCTTCGGCACCGCCAGCGAGAAGGACCTTGAATACGACTTCTACCACTGGGCCGCCATCCTGCGCAGCGTCAGCGCCTTCGAGATCTACCGCAAGGTGTACCGCGACGTCATCGTGCCCGAGCGCGTGGCCGAGTTGTTGATGCTGCGCGAAGACATGCCGCGCGCGCTGCACCACTGCATGAGCGAGGTGCTGACCAACCTGCGCCTGGTCGGCGCCGATCCCCAAGGCGACACCATGCGCCACGCCGGCCGCCTGCGCGCCGATCTGCGCTATGGCCACATCGATGAAATCCTGGCCACTGGGCTGCACGCGTTCTTGACGCAGTTCCTGGACCGCGTGAACCAGCTGGGGGGGCACATCAGCAGGGATTTTCTGGTGCCGGCGGGGTAAGGAGCGGGGTGGAGAATTCGGCCTGCTCGCTGTCGTCCTCATTTCGCCAGGGCGTGCATTGACTTTCATGATTTTGACATTATCATGTGCATGATCATGTGCGGGAGAAATCAATGAAATCCGAACGCATTACCTTTCTGGCCACCCCCGAATTCAAAGCCAATCTGACCCAGTTGGCCGTGCGGGAGAACACCAGCGTGGGCGAGGTGATCCGTGGGCGTTTCGAGAGGGCTCAGAATCGCCCTCCTGACGCGTCCGAGGAAAGCGAGTTGCGCGCGCTTGTGGCCGATTTGCGCGTGGCAACCGCCCAGGCGCAGATCAGCTTGAGCGAAGGGCTGGCCGAGGCTGAACAGACTTTGCGCGAGCTCAGAAAATCGTCCCAGCGCAAGGCTGCCGCATGAGCGCGCTGACCGACGCTGCCAAGGCGATCAAGGAAGTTCTCAAGCTGACCGACGATGTCAAGCGTGCTGGCGAGGCCCTGAAGGACATCTCGCGTGAGCTCCGTGAACATGATCGTCGCATCACGCGACTCGAAGCCAAATGGGATACGGCCATGCAGTTGTCGGCGACGCGGCCTTTGCCGCCGACAGATCGCGCGTGATGTTTGTGCTGAAGAGGTGAGCTGGTAGTCCGAAGGCGTCGAAATTTTGATGGGGCAGCGGCTCAAGGCCCGACGACCGCCATCACCTCACGCCCCAATTCAATCACCGCCATCGCGTAATAGCTGCTCCAGTTATAGCGCGTGATGACGTAGAAGTTCTCCGTACCGGCGACGTAGACCGGCTCGTTGCCGGGCACATTGGGGTCGCCGTTCTGCAACTCGATCAGCGCGAACTTGAGCGGGTGCGACAGGCCGCCGCCCAGCGGCACGGCGCCCTTGGCGGCAAAGCTGTCGGCGCTGAAAGACGGCAGGATGTCGGGGGCGAGCAGCGCGTCCATCTGCGCTTCGGGCGCCAGGCGCACGCCGTAGTGCGTGGGCACGCCGGGCTGCCAGCCGTAGCCCTTGAAGTAGTTGGCGACCGAGCCGATGACGTCGGCTTCGCTGTTCCACAGGTCGATGCGGCCGTCGCCGTCGTAGTCGATGGCGTACTTGACCCAGCTGGACGGCATGAACTGCGGCATGCCCATGGCGCCGGCGTAGCTGCCGACGGGCTGCAGCGGGTCCATGCCGGTGCGGTACGACAGCGATAAAAACTGCTCCAACTCGTCCTGAAAAAAAGCCTGCCGCGCCTGCGCGCGCGGGTGCTGGGGCGGGAAGTCGAAGGTCAGCGTGGCCAGCGCGTCGATGACGCGAAAGCTGCCCATGTTCTGGCCGTAAATCGTTTCGACCCCGACGATGCCGACGATGATTTCGGGCGGCACGCCGAATTCGGCCTGCGCGCGGGCGAGGGTGGTGCGGTTGCGCTCCCAGAAGCGGGCGCCGGCGCGAATGCGCACCGGGTCGATGAAGCGGCTGCGGTACACACGCCAGTTCTTGGCCGTGCCGCGCGCGGGCGGCAGCATCAGGCGCGGCACGTTGGGCAGATAGACGGCCTGGCCGATGGCGGCGCGCACCCAATCGGCCGGCAAGCCGCGCCGCGCGGCCAGGTCGTCGGCAAAGCGCATGGCCTCGGCGCGCTCGGCGTAGACGATGTCGGGCGCCCGTTCGGCACGCGGCCTTCTTGAACGATTTTGGGCGCCAGCGCTTGCTGGTAAAGCGCCAGCAGCTATGCAAAGCGTAGCGAGAACATCGCGGCGGTTGAAGGCAGTGAAATCTGTCATGGGCTGGGTTGCGGGCGTGGCCAGGCCAGGCGTTGAAAGTCGCGCTGCAGTGTAGCGAGGCTGGGGCCTGTGCGAACACCCTCGCCGGGCGCGGCGGCGTAGCGCAGACGCTCCAGCGCGAGCAGCCAGTCGGTGAGTTGCTGGCGCAACTCGGGCGGCAGGCTGCTGGCGTGCACGCCTTGCAGCAGCGCGCGCGGCGGGGCCTGCGGCGGCGCGTGGATGCCGGCTTGCGCCAGCTGGCGGCGCGCGCGCGCCAGCAGGCGCAGCCAGGGGTCGTGCTGGCTGCGTTCCCAACGCGCCCAGGCGATGCCGGCGAGCGCCGCCACGGTCAGCAGGCCGGCGATGAGCTTGCCCAAGTCCTGCCAGCTGGGGCTTTCAAAACCCAGGCTCTTGAGCAGATCGAACTGGCGGCTTTGCGTGTAGTTGAGCACCCACTGGTTCCAGCGGTTGTTGACGGCTTCCCAGGTGGCGCGCAGTTGGGCGATGAGCGTCGGGCTGAGCGTGCCGATGGCGCCGGCGACAAAGCCCTCGGGTGCGCGCAGGCGCTGGAACTGGCCAATGCGCCCGGGCATGACGGCGCCGGTCGGGTCGATGCGCACCCAACCGCGATCGGCGTACCAGACCTCGGCCCAGGCGTGGGCATCGGCATTGCGAACGATCCAGTAGCCGTCCACGCCATTCAGCTCGCCACCCTGAAAGCCGGTGACGATGCGCGCCGGCACGCCAGCGGCGCGCAGCAGCACCACGAAGGCCGAGCTGATGTGCTCGCAAAAGCCGGCCTTGGTGTCGAACCAGAATTCGTCCGCCGTGTGCTGGCCGTTCACGCCGGGCTCCAGCGTGTAGGTGTAGCCGCCGGTGCGCAGGCGCTCCAGCGCGGCGCGCACCAGGGCTTGCGGGTCGTCGCCGACCGATTGGCGCAATTGCTCGGCCAGCGCCGCGGTGCGTGGGTTGAAGCCGGGCGGCAGTTGCAGATCGGCCGCGAAATCGCGCCGCGGCCGGTTGTTCCAGCCCGTCAGGCCGTAGCGGAACTGCGGGTGGCTTTGCGCCCGGTAACGCAGCAGGTCGGTGATGGGGCGGTACGTCAGCCACTGCATGTCGGCCGTCATGCGTGCGCGCTGGTTGGCGGGCAGCTCGGGCGCATCGGCGGCAACATCGAGCGTCAGCAGCCAGGGGCGGTTGCTGGGCTCCAGCGTGACTTCGTAGCGGATCGGCGCGCCCGACACCTGCAGGTCGGCCGGGCCGGGGCCGACGGCGGCCTCGAAGCCATCGCCACCGCCGCGCGCCGTCCAGTTGCGGCCGTCAAAGCGGCTCAGCACCGGGCCGCGAAAGTACAAGTCGCGCTGCGGCGGCGGCTCGCCCTCGAACTTCACGCGCATGGCGATGCCGTCGTCGAGCGCCAGCTTGGCCACGTTGCCGACTTCCATGCTCGACGACAGCCCGCTGCGCCCGGTGAGCGCGTCGCTTGGAATGCCCCACAGCGGCGAAAAGCGCGGAAACAGCACGAACAGCGCCACCATCACCGGCGCGCCGGCCAGCGCCATCCAACCGGCCATGCGCGCCGATTCGCGCAGGCTGGGTTGGCCGACCGGGCGGTGCGCGTTGACCAGCGCCGTCAGCAAGCCGAGCAGGCCGATCAACATCGCCGCCGCCACCCCCAGCGACTGCGAATAGAAGAAGTTGGTCAGCATGGTGAAAAAGCCGAGGAAGAACACCACCAGCGCGTCGCGTCGCGCGCGCAGCTCCAGCGTCTTCAGCGTCAGCAGCATCACCACCAGCGTGACGCCGGCGTCGCGCCCCAGCAGCGTGCGGTGCGAAGCCCAGGTGCCGGCCAGCGTGATGACCAGCAGCACGATGAGCCACCAGCGCCCTGGCAGCGGCCGCGCGGTGACGGCCAGCCAGCCGCGCCACACCAGCACGCCAGCCGCCAGCGCGCTGGCCCAGATCGGCAAATGCGCCACCTGCGGCAAGATCACCCAGCCGATCACGGCCAGCAAAAACAGCGTGTCGCGCGCTTCGCGTGGCAGGTGGGCGAGGGCGGTCATCGGGTTTTTCAAGCGGCGGCCCCTGGTGCGCATGACGAAATGTCCTCGCTGGGCCTCGATGAAGAAATGACCCGTGCGCGGTCATGGCGCGCAGCGCCGTCATCGAAGGCGCCAGCCGAGGTCATCTCGTCATTCATCAGCATGTCGCCAGAGCCTCAAGACAGCGCAGGCGTTGCGCCGCGCCGCTGCCCGGCTTGATCTCGACGCCCGGCAGTCGCAGGCCGTAGTCCAGCCCTTGCGCGTCGGCCAGCAGCACCCAGGCCGTCAGGCGCGACAGGCGGCCCTCGGCGTCCAGCGCGCCGGCGCGGGCGAAGTCGAGCCACAGCTCTTGCCGCTGCATGTGCGCCGTGTCGCGGCTGACCAGCTCGCCCGACTTGGCGAATTTTTTCCACACGATCAGCTTCATCGGGTCGCCGCGCTGGTAGCCGCGCACGCCGTCGAATTCGCCGCTGGCGCGCGCACCCGCGGCCACGCCGGTGCCCGAGCGCGGCTCGCCCGGCGGCAGCGCGGGCGGCTGCGCCTCGGGCGTGGGGTAGACCAGCACCTGCGCGGCCGGGCGCCACACCGTCCAGACGCGGAAGGTGCCGAGCGGAAAGCGCGTTTCGGCCGTCAGCGTGGGCACGCGGTGCAGCCCGCGCCGCGCGGGTTTGAAGCTGACTTGCACCGCGCTTTCGCCCTGCGCCGGCGCATCGGCCCACGACCAGTTGTCGGTGTCGAGCAGCGCGACGCCGATGGCATGGCGCGGCGTGCGGCGCGGGTTGACCAGCTTCACGTCCAGCACCGCCAGGCCGCCCGCAAACAGCGGCTGCGGCGGCAGCAGGTGCAGCGTCAGCCCGCGCAGCGTGTTGTGGCACACCACCATGCCGGCCGCCGCGCTGCCGGCCAGCAAGAAGGTGAGCAGGTAGCCCAGGTTGAGCTGGTAGTTGATTGAGGCGATGAGCAGCACGATGAGCGTGGCCGCCAGCATCCACCCGGCGCGCGTGGGCAGGATGTAGACGTTGCGCTGCGTGAGCGTGAGCGTGTCCGACAGCGGCAGCCGGTCGTGCCACCAGCGGCGCAGCCGCGCGTTGGCGCGCGCGCGCATCGCCCACCAGGGCGGGGTGGGCGCGGTGGAAGCGGTGGTGGACGCCATGCCTGCAGGATCGTTGCGCGCAGCGAAAAGTTCCAAGAAAAATCAGCCGCTGGCGCTTGTTGGACGTGCGCGAGCAGCTATCAAAAGTGTAGTTTCCGAGCGAGCACGATCAAGGCAGCGGCACCGCATCGATCATCGCCCGCACCTGCTCGACCGCGCCGCGCCCGGCATCGCTGACCGGAATCATGCGGTGTGCCACGCATTGCGGCAGGATGGCTTGCACGTCGTCTGGCGCCACGTAGTCGCGCCCGCTGATCAGCGCCTGCGCGCGCGCCGCCCGCATCAGCGCAATGCCGGCGCGCGGCGACAGGCCTTGCAAAAACCAGCGGCCATTGCGCGTGGCGGCGACCAGGTCCTGCACGTAGTCGAGCAGCGGCTCGGCCACGTGCACGCGGCCCACGGCCTGCTGCAGCGCGGCCAGGTCCTCGGCGTTCAGCACGGCGGGCAGTTGCTCCAGCATGTCGCGCCGGCCGTTGCCCGAGAGCAGCTCGCGCTCGGCCGCGCGCTCGGGGTACCCTAAGCTGATGCGCATCAGAAAACGATCCAGCTGCGACTCAGGCAGCGCGTAGGTGCCCAGCTGGTCGTGCGGGTTCTGCGTGGCGATGACAAAAAACGGCCAGGGCAGGGCGCGCGTTTCGCCTTCGACGGTGACCTGCTTTTCTTCCATCGCTTCGAGCAGCGCGCTTTGCGTCTTGGGGCTGGCGCGGTTGATCTCGTCGGCCAGCAGCACTTGCGCAAACACCGGGCCGGGGTGGAACACGAAGCGCTCCTGCCCGCGCTCGTACACGGACACGCCCGAGAGATCGCTCGGCATCAGATCGGCCGTGAACTGCACGCGCGAAAACTGCAGACCAAAGGTGCGCGCCAGCGCGTGCGCCAGCGTGGTCTTGCCCACGCCCGGCACGTCCTCGATCAGCAGGTGGCCGCCGGCCAGCAGGCAGCACACGCCGTCTTGCACCTGCACCGATTTGCCCACCATCACCGTGTTAAGCTGATCGACGACGGCCTTGATCTTCTGAGTCACGTTCATGCAAGGAAGGTAACTGATATTCGAAGCCGTATCGTGGGACAAGGAGACAAGCGTGGGTAAAACCGGGTATTTCACACACCCCGATTGCCGCAAGCACGACATGGGCGCGGGTCATCCCGAATGCCCCGAGCGGCTGGATGCGATAGAGGATCGTTTGCTGATTTCAGGCGTCGGCGATGCGCTGGAGCGGCGCGAGGCCACGCCCGCCGCCATGGGCGAATTGCTGCTCGGCCACGGCCGCCGTCACGTGGCCGCGCTGCGCGGGTTGAACGACATCCTGGTCGAAGAGATGCTGGCCGGCGGGCCCGACCACTATGCGCTCGACCCCGACACGTCGATGAACCAGCACACTTACCGCGCCGCGCTGCTGTCGGCCGGCGCCGCCATCGACGCGGTGGACGCGGTGATGACCGGCGAGCTGGAAAACGCCTTTTGCTGCACCCGTCCGCCCGGCCACCACGCCACGCGCAACCAGGCCATGGGCTTTTGCTTTTTCAGCAACGTCGCCGTGGCCGCCAAGTACGCGTGCGAACGCCACGGCGTCAAGCGCGCGGCCATCATCGACTTCGACGTGCACCATGGCAACGGCACCGAAGACATCGTGGCCGGTGACGAGCGCATCCTGATGTGCAGCTTTTTCCAGCACCCGTTCTACCCCGAGGGTGGATCGTTGAAGAACGACGCCAACCTGGTCAATTGCCCGGTGCCCGCGTACACCAAGGGCATGGACGTGCGCGAGCTGGTCGAGATGATGTGGATGCCGCGCCTGGAAGAACACCAGCCCGAGCTGATCTTCATCAGCGCCGGCTTTGACGCGCACCGCGAGGACGACATGGGCCAGATGGGCCTGACCGAGAGCGACTACGCGTGGATGACCGATCGCATCAAGTCGGTGGCCCAGCGCTTTGCCAAGGGTCGCATCGTGAGCTGCCTGGAAGGCGGCTACAACCTCTCGGCGCTGGCGCGCAGCGTCGAGGCGCATGTGCGTGTGCTGGCCGACGTTTGAGCATGAAAATGGCCGCCAGCGCTTGATGGACAAGCGCAAGCAGCTATTAAAAACATAGTTTCGATATCATGACAGCAGCCCCCGTTCAAGGCGAAGACGGCCTGGTGCTGCACCAGCACGACGCGCGCGGCGTGCACCGGCTGACGCTGAACAGCCCGAAGTCCTTCAACGTGCTGAGCGAAGCGGTGCTGGGCGAATTGCAGCGCCAGTTCGATGCCATTGCCGCCGACCCGACGGCGCGTGTGCTGGTCATCGCCGCCGAGGGCAAGGCCTTTTGCGCCGGCCACGACCTCAAGCAGATGAAGGCCAATCCGCAGCTGGCCTACTACCAGCGCCTGTTCGCGCAGTGCAGCAAGATGATGCTGTCGATCCAGAAACTTCCGGTGCCCGTCATCGCGCGCGTGCAGGGCCTGGCCACGGCGGCTGGCTGCCAGCTGGTGGCGCAGTGCGACCTGGCGGTGGCGGCGGAATCGGCGCGCTTTGGTGTCAACGGCATCGACGTCGGCCTGTTCTGCGCCACGCCCAGCGTGCCGCTGGTGCGCAACATGCAGCCGAAGCAAGCGATGGAAATGCTGCTGACCGGCGGCTTCATCGACGCCGAAGAGGCGCGGGCGCGCGGCCTGGTGAACCGCGTGGTGCCGGCCGAGCAGCTGGATGCTGCGGTCGATGCGTTGGTGAACGCCATCCTCGCCAAGCCGCGCGAGGCGATTGCCGCCGGCAAGGAGCTGTTCTACCGCCAGAGCGAACTCGGCATCGAGGCCGCCTACCAGCTGGCTGGCCAGACCATGGCCTGCAACATGGTGCTGGACGTGGCGCAGGAAGGCGTGCAGGCCTTCATCGACAAGCGCGCGCCGGCGTGGCGACAGACATTGGCCTGATTGCGCGGGCCGCTCTATCTATAATAAAAGCACGGTCGTGCGGTTTTTTGCGCATGTCGCTTGGGCTATGGCGCCAGCCGCTGAGGGCGGCACGCTGAACTAGAATGTTTTTGCTGCCCGCACGCGCGTGGGCCCCGTCATTCAACAAAGCAATCAGGAGATTCCCGAAATGAAAGCACTCGTCGCGGTCAAACGCGTGGTCGACTACAACGTCAAGGTCCGAGTCAAGAGCGACCAGACCGGCGTGGACATTGCCAACGTCAAGATGAGCATGAACCCGTTCGACGAGATCGCGGTGGAAGAGGCCGTGCGCCTGAAAGAGAAGGGCGTCGTCAGCGAAGTCATCGCCGTCTCCTGCGGCGACGCCAAGGCGCAGGAAACCCTGCGCACCGCCATGGCCATCGGCGCCGACCGCGGCATTCTGGTCGAAACCAGCGAAGAACTGCAGCCGCTGGCCGTCGCCAAGCTGCTGAAGGCGCTGGTCGATAAAGAGCAGCCGCAACTCATCATCCTCGGCAAGCAGGCCATCGACGACGACGCCAACCAGACCGGCCAGATGCTGGCAGCGCTGGCCGATCTGCCGCAGGCCACCTTTGCCAGCAAGGTCGAGATCGAAGGCGACAAGGCCAAGGTCACGCGCGAAGTCGATGGCGGCCTGGAAACCATCGCCATCAGCCTGCCCGCCGTGGTCACCACCGACCTGCGCCTGAACGAGCCCCGCTACGTCACGCTGCCCAACATCATGAAGGCCAAGAAAAAGCAGCTTGACGTGGTCAAGCCCGAAGACCTGGGGGTGGACGTCAAGCCGCGCCTGAAGACGCTGAAAGTGACCGAGCCGCCCAAGCGCGGCGCCGGCATCAAGGTGCCCGACGTCGCCACGCTGGTGGACAAGCTCAAGAACGAAGCCAAAGTGATCTGAGGAAAGACAAGAACATGACCGCACTCGTCATTGCCGAACACGACAACGCCAGCATCAAGCCGGCCACCCTCAACACCGTTACCGCCGCTGCAGCTTGCGGGGGCGACGTGCACGTTCTGGTCGCCGGCCACAACGCCGCCGAGGCCGCCAAGGCCGCTGGCCAGATCGCCGGTGTCAGCAAAGTGATTCACGCCGACAGCGATGCGCTGGCCCACGGCTTGGCCGAGAATGTCGCCGCGCAGGTGCTGGCGCTCGCCGGCAGCTACAGCCACATCCTGTTCCCCGCCACCGCCAGCGGCAAGAACGTGGCCCCGCGCGTGGCCGCCAAGCTCGACGTGGCGCAGATTTCAGACATCACCAAGGTCGATAGCCCAGACACCTTCGAGCGCCCCATCTACGCCGGCAACGCCATCGCCATCGTGCAAAGCGGCGATCCGGTCAAGGTCCTCACCGTGCGCACCACCGGCTTCGATGCCGCTGCAGCCACGGGCGGCAGCGCGGCGGTGGAAACCGTCAGCGCCACGGCCGACAGCGGCAAGAGCAGCTTCGTCGGCCAGGAAATCGCCAAGAGCGACCGGCCCGAGCTGACGGCGGCCAAGGTCGTGGTTTCGGGCGGGCGCGCGCTGGGCAGCAGCGAGAAGTTCACCGAAGTCATGACCCCGCTGGCCGACAAGCTGGGCGCCGCCATCGGCGCCAGCCGCGCCGCCGTGGATGCGGGCTACGCGCCCAACGACCTGCAGGTCGGCCAAACCGGCAAGATCGTGGCGCCGCAGCTGTACGTGGCTGCCGGCATCTCGGGCGCCATCCAGCACCTGGCCGGCATGAAGGACAGCAAGGTCATCGTCGCCATCAACAAGGACGAAGAAGCGCCGATCTTCAGCGTGGCCGACTACGGTCTGGTGGCCGACCTGTTCACGGCCGTGCCGGAACTGACCCAGGCCCTTTGAGTCGCCCTGCGCTCGGATTTCGAGAGCGCGTCAGGCAAGGGCATCGCGCGCGATGCCCATTTTTTTGTCACAAGAATCACCGGAGAAAAGCCATGAGCTACAAGGCCCCCGTCAAGGACATGCTGTTCAACATCGAGCACCTGGCGCGCATCGACCAGATCGCGCAGATGCCCGGCTTCGAGGACGCGGGCCTGGAGACGGCGCAGGCGGTGCTGGAAGAATGCGCGCGCTTCAATGAGGAGGTGGTGGCGCCGCTCAACTTCGACGCCGACAAGGCGCCTTCCACCCACTCGGGCACGTCGGTCACCACCAGCAAAGGCTTCAAGGACGCGTACAAGCAGTACACCGAAGGCGGCTGGCAAGGCCTGCAGCACCCGTCGGATTTCGGCGGTCAGGGCTTGCCGAAAACCATTGGCGCCGCCTGCGTCGAGATGCTCAACTCGGCCAACCTGAGCTTTGCGCTGTGCCCGCTGCTGACCGATGGCGCGACCGAGGCGCTGCTCACGGCCGGCAGTGACGAGCTCAAGTCCACCTACCTCGAAAAACTGGTGTCGGGCGACTGGACCGGCACCATGAACCTGACCGAGCCGCAGGCCGGCAGCGATCTGGCGCAGGTGCGCACGCGCGCCGAGCCGCAGCCCGATGGCACGTACAAGGTCTTCGGCACCAAGATCTTCATCACCTACGGCGAGCACGACATGGCGGACAACATCGTCCACCTGGTGCTGGCGCGCGTGCAGGGCGCGCCCGAGGGCGTCAAGGGCATCAGCCTGTTCGTGGTGCCGAAGTTCATGGTGAATCAGGACGGCTCGCTTGGCGAGCGCAACGACGTGTACTGCGTCAGCATCGAGCACAAGATGGGCATCAAGGCATCGCCCACCGCCGTGCTGCAGTACGGCGACCACGGTGGCGCCATCGGCTACTTGGTGGGCGAGGAAAATCGCGGCCTCGAATACATGTTCATCATGATGAACGCCGCGCGCTACGCCGTCGGCGTGCAGGGCATCGCGATTGCCGATCGGGCCTATCAAAAAGCCGTGCAATACGCCAACGACCGCGTGCAAAGCCGCCCGGTCGATGGCAGCGTGAAAGGCCCGGCCACCATCATTCACCACCCCGACGTGCGCCGCATGCTGATGACGATGCGCGCGCTGACCGAAGGCTGCCGCGCCATGGCCAGCACGGCCGCAGCGGCCTACGACGCCGCGCACCACCACCCCGACGCCGAGGTGCGCCAGCAGAACCAGACCTTCTACGAATTCATGGTGCCGCTGGTCAAGGGCTACAGCACCGAGATGAGCCTGGAAGTCACCGACCTGGGCGTGCAGGTGCACGGCGGCATGGGCTTCATCGAGGAAACCGGGGCCGCGCAGTACTACCGCGACGCCAAGATCCTGACCATCTACGAAGGCACCACCGCCATCCAGGCCAACGATTTGGTGGGCCGCAAGACTGCGCGCGACGGCGGCCTGACGGCCAAGGCGATTGCATCGCAGATCGAGGCCACCGAGAAGGAATTGGCTGCCGGCAGCGATGACGCCAAGGCCGTCGCCAAGCGCCTGAAAGCCGCGCGCGAAGCCTTCATCGACGTGGTGGACTTCATCGCCGCGCAAGCCAAGGCCGACCCCAACGCCGCCTACGCCGGCAGCGTGCCCTATCTGCTGCTGACCGGCAACCTGGTCGCCGGCTGGCAATTGGGCCGTGCGCTGCTAGCGGCCGAGAAGCAATTGGCCGCGGGTCAGGATGCCGCCTTCATGAAGGCGAAAATCGCCACGGCGCGCTTCTATGCCGACCACATCCTGACTCGCGTGCCGGGCACGCGCGATGCCATCGTCGACGGCGCGGGCAGCGTGACGGCGCTGGCGCTGGAATCCTTCTGATCGTTTGCTATTTTTAATATAGCTGCTAGCGCTTGTCGGACAAGCGCTGGCGGCCTTTTTTGTTCATAACTTGAAGTCCGCACGAGAGAGCATCCCCATGTCCAGATTGCCCCCCGTTCTGCAGCGCGTGAAGTTTCCCGTCATCGGTTCGCCGTTGTTCATCATCAGCAACCCCAAGCTGGTGATTGCCCAGTGCACGTCGGGCGTGGTGGGTTCCATGCCGGCGCTCAACGCGCGTCCGGCGGAGCAGCTCGACGAATGGCTGGCCGAGATCACCGAGGCGCTGGCTGCGTGGGACAAGGCGCACCCCGACGAGCCGGCCGCGCCGTTCGCCATCAACCAGATCGTGCACAAGAGCAACGACCGGCTGGAGCACGACATGCAGCTGTGCGCCAAGTACAAGGTGCCCATCATCATCACGTCGCTCGGCGCACGCGAAGACGTGAACCAAGCCGTGCACGGCTGGGGCGGCGTGGTGCTGCACGACGTCATCAACAACGTGTTTGCGCACAAGGCGATCGAGAAGGGCGCCGACGGCCTGATCCCCGTGGCGGCCGGCGCCGGTGGCCACGCCAGCGCCAAGAGCCCGTTCGCCATGGTGCAGGAAATCCGTGAATGGTTCGACGGGCCGGTGGCGCTGTCGGGCGCCATCGCCTCGGGCGGCGCGATTCTGGCGGCGCAGGCCATGGGCGCCGATTTCGCGTACATCGGCTCGGCCTTCATCGCCACCGACGAGGCGCGTGCCGTGGACGGCTACAAGCAGATGATCGTCGAGAGCGATTCCGACGACATCGTCTACAGCAATTTCTACACCGGCATCCTGGGCAACTACCTCAAGGGCAGCATCCGCAACGCCGGCATGGACCCGGACAACCTGCCGCAAAGCGATCCGAGCAAGATGAACTTCGGCACCGTGGGTGGGGATGCGCGCGCCGCCAAGGCGTGGAAGGACATCTGGGGCTGCGGCCAGGGCATTGGCGCCATCAAGCAGGTGATGCCGGCGGCTGAGCTGATCGCGCGTTTGAAGCGCGAATACGCCGAGGCGCGCCAGCGGCTGGCGCTCTGAAAATCAGAGCTGCTTGCGCTTGGCACGCAAGGGTTTCAAGGTGATTTGGCTTGAAACTGTTGTGCAACCAGCGCGAACCGCTATGAAAATGTGATTTCCTGCCGATCACCCGGCCACAAAAAAGCCCGCCAATCGGCGGGCTTTTTCATGCGTGGTGCGAATGTCAGAGCCGCAAGCCCAGCGCCACGGTGGTGGCAATCTTGCTGCGGCGCGGCTTGCGCACGGTCTTGGCGGCGGCGCGCGGCGCTGGCTTGGGCTGCGCGTTCGCCGCCTCGTCCACGCGCCGCTGAATGTGCGCCAGTGCTTCTTCCACCTGATCGATCAGGATCAGGCACAGATCGCCCGCCTGCAGTTGGCCCAGCGCGCGGTCGATGGCGATGAATTCGCCCGTGATCTCTTCCACGTGCGT
The DNA here is from genome assembly GCA_018060485.1 of Ottowia sp. GTDB lineage: Bacteria > Pseudomonadota > Gammaproteobacteria > Burkholderiales > Burkholderiaceae_C > Ottowia. The sequence goes on from JAGOVZ010000002.1 coordinate 29,605, forward strand.
GGTGCGCGCCGCGCCCTGCAGGCCCTCGCGCAGCAGCGCCAGCACTTCGCCATCGGCTCGGCCGCGCTGGCAGGCGTCCTGATACAGGATCACGTCGTCGAACGACGCGCCCAGGATGCGTGTCTGGCCGCGAATGTCCTCGTCGCGCCGATCGCCCGCGCCGCTGATGACCACAGAGCGGCGGCGCGCCGGCATGTTCTCGACACCGGCCACCAGCGCCGCGATGGCGTCCGGGTTGTGGCCGTAGTCGGCGATGACGGTGGCGCCGGCGTGGTCGAAAACGTTGAAGCGGCCGGGCACGCCGTGCAAATCGCTGATGAAACTGGACAGGCCCTTCTGGATCGCTTCCCACGGCGTGGCCAACGCCCAGGCGGCGGCCACAGAGGCCATAGTGTTTTCAACCTGAAAGCCGATTTGACCCTTGCGCGTGAGCGGCACGCGCGCCAGCGGCAGGCGCTTCATGAAGGCGCCTTCGACACAGACGATGTCGCCATGGTCGATGAAGACCACGCGCTGACCTTGCGCGCGATGCGTCTCGATGACGGGGTGGTGGCCGTCCTGCGCGAAGAAGGTGACCTTGCCGGGGCAGTGCGGCGCCATCGCCACAACCGCCGGGTCGGCGGCGTTGAGGACGGCGGTGCCGGTGGGCGCCACGTTGAGCACGATCACGCGCTTGAGCACCTTCAGGTCTTCCAGCGTGGTGATGTAGTTCAGGCCCAGGTGATCGCCGCCGCCCAGGTTGGTGACGATGGCGACATCGCACTGGTCGAATGCCAGGCCTTCGCGCAGCAGGCCGCCGCGCGCGGTTTCCAGCACGGCGGCATCGACATCGGGGTGCGCCAGCACATTGCGCGCGCTGCGCGGGCCGGAGCAATCGCCCGAATCGATCTGGCGGCCATTGACGTACACGCCGTCGGTGTTGGTCATGCCCACGCGCAGGCCTTGCGCTTTCAGCAAATGGGCCGTCAGGCGCACGGTGGTGGTCTTGCCGTTGGTGCCGGTGACGGCGATAACGGGCACGCGGCCGTTGCCGCCTTGCGGGTACATGTGGTCCATCACGGCTGCGCCGACGTCGCGGCCCTTGCCGAACGAGGGGCTGATGTGCATGCGCAGGCCCGGGGCGGCGTTGACTTCGACGATGCCACCGTTCTGCTCTTCCAGCGGCTTGATGACGGTTTCGCACACCACGTCAACGCCGCAGATGTCCAACCCCACGGTCTGCGCCGCCTCGATGGCGCGCGCGGCGACGTCGGGGTGTACGCTGTCCGTCACGTCGGTGGCGGTGCCGCCGGTGGACAGGTTGGCGTTGTTGCGCAGGATGACGCGCTGGCCCTTGGCGGGCACCGAATCGGGCGTCAGTTCCTGCGCTTGCAGACGTGCCTCGGCAATGGCGTCGATGCGGATCTTGGTCAGCGACGTGCCATGGCCCTCGCCGCGGCGCGGGTCCTTGTTGACTTCGGCCACCAGCTCGCGCACCGTGTGCTGGCCGTCGCCGATGACCAGTGGCGGATCGCGCCGCGCGGCAGCGACCAGGCGGTCGCCCACCACCAGCAAACGAAAATCGTGACCGGGCAGGAATCTCTCCACCATCACACCGCCATACTCGGCCGCGGCCTTGTAGGCCACGTCGAAGTGACTGCGCTCGGTGATGCCGACCGTCACGCCCTTGCCCTGGTTGCCGTCCTGCGGCTTGACGACCACCGGCAGGCCGATCTCCTGCGCCGCGGTCCAGGCGTCTTCCACATCCGCGACGGGGCGGCCCAGCGGCACGGGCACGCCGGCCGAGTGCAGCAGCTTCTTGGTCAAATCCTTGTCTTGCGCGATCGACTCGGCGATGGCGCTGGTGTCGTCCACTTCGGCGGCCTGGATGCGGCGCTGCTGGCTGCCCCAGCCCAGCTGGACCAGGCTGCCGCGGGTCAGGCGCTTGATAGGAATGCCGCGCGCGATGGCGGCGTCGACGATGGCGCCGGTGGAGGGGCCCAGGCGCTCGTCCTCGTCCAGCTCGCGCAACTCGGCCAAAGTGGCGGCCAAGTCAAAGCTGCCACCTTCGGCGGCAGCGCGGCACAGTTGCTGCGCTTTTTCAAACGCCAAGCGGCCGACGGCTTCTTCGGTGTACTGAACCGCGACCTGGAAGGTGCCTTCAATCTCGGTCGGCGTGGTGCGGCTGAAGGTGACCGGGCAGCCGGCTTCGGCCTGCAGCGCCAGCGCCGTCAGCTCCAGCGCGTGCGCCATCGAAATGGGCGTGCTGGGCTTGTTGGCGTGCAGTCCGCCGACCGAGGGGAACATCTCGCGCAGGCGTTTTTCAAATTCAGGCGTGGTGCGCAGGTCGCGCTCGGCGCTTTCACAGGTGACGACGGCTTCGATGGCCGTGCGGCGGCTCCACAGGTTGGGGCCGCGCAGCGCGCGGATGCGGGTAACTTCCATATAAGTCCTAAAGACTGAATCTGAGAGATGCAACGGGCGAGCGGCCCAATCAGTGGACAGCGCTGGCCGCCGGAGCGGCATCAAATCGCAACAAACCGCCACGAATCAGGCTGGTCGGCACGCCCAGCGCCCAGGCGGCGGCGACCGCCGCCAGCACGTGGGGCCGCACGTCGGCAGGCAGGTCGCTGGCCAAGGAAGAGAAATCCGGCGCAGACAACGAAAGCAGCACGGTTTCGTCACCACCCGTGGCCAGCACGATGTCGTTGCCGCGCGCCAGCACCGCGCGGCCCTTGCGCGACCGGTGCGCGGCCACCGACGGGCTGTCGGCGTCCAGGCTGTACAGAATCACCTGGCCGTCGCTGTAGTTGGCCAGTTCCAGCACCTCGGCATCGTCGGCGTTGAGCACCGCCGCGCCCTGCGGCAGCACCACGTCGACCTGGGTGCGCACGATGTTCGGCAACTGGTCGTTGTCGGTGATGTACAGGTCGTCCAGCCCGCTGGCGCCCGGCATGGCCATGACCACGCCGACCTGGCAGCGATCGTAGGGCAGGCCCTCGGTCAGGATGTGGCGCGCGGAGGTTTCCAGCACGGCCGCCTCGACCGTGCGGTTGATCAGCATGCGCTCGCCAGCGTCCATGCCGCGGGCATCGGTTTTCTGCAACTGGCGCGCGCCCAGGAACAGGCCGTCGCGGCAGGCAAGGGCGGTCTGCTGCCCATTCAACTGCAGCAGCGCAGCGATCAGGCGCGGAGCCAACGCGCTCTGCCCGTCGCCGATCAGGCCGACGATGGGCACGCGCCCGGATTCGTGACCCGGAAACAGGTGCTCGACGATGGCTTCGCCCACCGGCTGCGCGCGCCCCACGGCGGGTTTCAGATGCATCAGCAGGCCGGGGCCGGCGTTCACCTCGACAATGGCGCCGCCTTGCGGGGCCAGGGGTTTGGCGATGTCTTCCACCACCAGGTCGATGCCGGCGATGTCCAGCCCGACCACGCGGGCGGCCAGCGCCATCTGTTCGGCGATGTCGGGGTGCACCTGGCCGGTGACATCGATGGCCATGTTGCCGGTGCGCTGCACCACGGCTGATTGGCCGCGCGGCAGCACGCTTTGCGGCGTCAGCGACTGGCGCTGCAGCAGCAGCAGCAGCACCGGGTCGTCCACGCGCAGGGTTTCCAGCGGCAGGGTTTCTTCTTCGCCACGGCGCGGGTCGGTGTTGACCTGGGTCTCGATCAGCTGCGCGATGGTCGACTTGCCGTCGCCGCCGACGCGAATGATCTCGCCGCGCGTGGCGGCCGCCACCTTGCCGCCCACCACCAGCAATCGGTGTTCCTGGCCGGGGATGAAGCTTTCGACAATGACTTCGGAGCCTTCGGCTTCTGCGGCGACAAACGCCTGCATCACTTCTTCGCGTGTCTTCAGGTTGAGCGACACGCCGCGCGCGTGGTTGCCATCGCTCGGCTTGACGACCACCGGCAGGCCGATGTCTTCGGCCGCGTCCCACGCCGCTTCGGCCGATTCCACCGTGCGGCCTTCGGGCACCGGCACGCCAGCAGCGGCCAGCAGCTGCTTGGTCAAATCCTTGTCGCGCGAAATGCCTTCGGCAATGGCGCTGGTGCGGTCGGTTTCGGCGGTCCAGATGCGGCGCTGCGCCGCGCCCTGGCCCAACTGCACCAGGTTGCCGTCGTTCAGGCGGATGTGCGGAATGCCGCGCTCGGTGGCGGCATCGACGATGCAGGCCGTGCTGGGGCCCAGGCACCGGCGGTCGACCATGTCGGTCAGCTTGGCGATGGTGGCGCCAATGTCATACGGGGTGTCGTTGATGGCGGCCATGACCAGGTCGCGCGCCGATTCCAGCGCCGCGCGGCCCACGGCTTCGTCGCGCGTGCGGATGACCACCTTGTAGACGCCGCGCTCGTGCGTCATGCGCGCCTTGCCAAAGCCGGTTTTCATGCCGGCCTGGGTTTGCAGCTCCAGCGCCACGTGTTCCAGGATGTGGCCGGGCCAGGTGCCGTCGCGCAGCCGCATCAGAAACCCGCCGCGCCGGCCGACGCTGCAGCGGTGCTCGATCAGGCCCGGCAGCCAGCCGGTCAGCCGCTGGTAGAAGCCGGGCAGCGTGTTGGAGGGGAAGTCTTCCAGCTCGCCTATGTCGACGACCGCCTCGATCACCGGGCGATAAGTCCAGACGTTGGGGCCGCGCAGGTGCGCCATGCGGCGGATCACGATGTCGGGGAAGGTCCGGCTGGGGCTGGCCGCGGCCCCGGCGGGTTCGGGCGTGGCTGCCGTGGCCAAAAGGGGGCGGGGATACAATCCGCCACCGCTGGACGAGCCGGGCTCGTTCTGGTCGATTCGCCTCATGTGGAGCGCGCTCGCTTTCCTTGGATCGTTGTTCAAGAGGGTGGTCGGCCCGGCGTTCACCGACCCGATTTTTCGGATCTCATGTCCTCAGAAGCCCTTCCCGTCGCCCCACCGGCTGTACAGGCTGACCTCGCCGCGGCCACCACCGACGCACCCTTGCGCTCATCTGAGAACGCGCTGGCGGTGCTGGAAGTTGACTTGTCACGTCAACTCCGTTTTGTCGCCAATAAGGTGGTTATTACAAATCAGCGGCTGCTGTCGCGGTTTCCGAATGAAACAGGCTGGCAGAGCTGGGATTTGCGTCAGGGGCTGACGCTCACGCACCACGATCACGCCGGCGTCGGCTCGCTCGAATTGCGCGATGCGGCGGGCCAGTTGGCGGTCTGGCGCTTCACCTTGGGGCACAACCCCGCCGCGCTGCGCTTTCTGGGGCAGTTCGAGCAGGCCATGGCCGCTCTGGCGCCGGGGGGGGCGGTGTCGCGCTTGCCGGCGGAGGCCGCCGACGCCGAAGAACCCGACGAAGTCGCCGAAGACAAACCGCCCTCCACCTGGACGCTGTTTCGCCTGTGGCGCTTCGCCAAGCCCTACCAGTGGCAACTGCTGGCCGGCTTTCTGCTGACGCTGGCGGCCACCGCCGCCCAGCTGGTGCCGCCCTACCTGACCATGCCGCTGATGGACAAGGTGCTGATCCCGTTCCAGAACGGCCAGCAGATCGACACCGGCTACGTGGCGCTGCTGCTGTCGGGCCTGGCCGGCGCGGCGCTGCTGGCCTGGGTGCTGAGCTGGGCCAAGACCTACATCCTGGCGCTGGTGTCCGAGCGCATCGGCGCCGATTTAAGAACAAGCACTTACGAACACTTGCTCAAGCTTTCACTTGAGTACTTCGGCGGCCGGCGCACGGGCGACCTGATGGCGCGCATCGGCTCCGAAACCGACCGCATCAACATCTTTTTGTCGCTGCACCTGCTCGACTTCGCCACCGACATCCTGATGATCGCCATGACGACGGTCATCCTGTTTTCCATCGACCCCACGCTGGCGCTGGTCACGCTGGTGCCGCTGCCCATCATCGCCTGGCTGATCCACGTGGTGCGCGACCGCCTGCGCACCGGCTTCGAGAAGATCGACCGCGTGTGGAGCGAGGTGACCAACGTGCTGGCCGACACCATTCCCGGCATCCGCGTGGTGAAGGCGTTTGCGCAGGAAGAGCGCGAGGCCGGCCGCTTCAAGGAAGCCAACCGCCACAACCTGGCGGTCAACGACAAGCTCAACAAGCTGTGGTCGCTGTTTTCGCCCACCGTCACGCTGCTGACCGAAATCGGCCTGCTGGTGGTGTGGGCGGCCGGCATCTGGCTGATTGCGCACCAGCGCATCACCGTCGGTGTGCTCACCGCCTTTCTGGCCTACATCGGGCGCTTTTACACCCGGCTGGATTCGATGAGCCGCATCGTCTCGGTGACGCAAAAGGCCGCCTCGGCCACCAAGCGCATCTTCGAGATCCTCGACCACGAATCCAGCGTGCCGGAGCCGAAAAACCCGGTGCCGCTGACGCACGTCGAAGGCCGCATCGAGGTCAAGAACGCCGCGCTGCGCTACGGCAACCGCTCGGTGATCCGGGGCCTGAACCTGACTATCGAGCCGGGCGAGATGATCGGCCTGGTCGGCCACAGCGGCTCGGGCAAGAGCACCATGGTCAACCTGATCTGCCGCTTTTACGACGTGACCGAAGGCGCGATCCTGGTCGACGGCATCGACGTGCGCAAGGTGCGCGTGGGCGACTACCGCAAGCACGTCGG
>JAGOVZ010000231.1 GCA_018060485.1 Ottowia sp.
ATGCCGGCCGCCAGGTGGACGGCCGCCGAGAGCATCAAAAAGGCGCTGGGCCGCCAGCGGGCGGGGGTGCGTTCGGGCACAGACATCGGCGGAGATTATGGCCCATGCCGTCATCTGGCCCGTGCCGCCGCTGTTCGGCATGAAATCGGCCGCCAGCGCTTGTCCAGCAAGCGCAAGCAGCTATAAAAATGATAGAACTTTCAGGCTAAGCCGCCGCCAGCAGCTTGCGGGTGTACGGGTGCTGGGCGTGGCCGAGCACCTGGGCGGCGCTGCCCGCCTCGACCACCGCGCCGTCTTTCAGCACGATGACGTCGTGCGCCATGGCGCGCACCACGTCGACGTCGTGCGTGATCAGCAGGTAGCTCAGGGCGCGTTCTTTCTGCAGCTTTTGCAGCAGCGCCAGCACCTGCTTCTGGATGGTGACGTCGAGCGCGCTGGTGGGTTCGTCCAGCACCAGCAGCTCAGGGCCCACGATGAGCGCGCGCGCCAGGGCAATGCGCTGGCGCTGGCCGCCGCTGAATTCATGCGGGTAGCGCGCCAGCAGATTTGGAAACTGCGTCTCGGTCAAACCGACTTCGGCCAACGCCGCGCGCACCCGCGTGGCGCGCTCGGGCGCCGGCAGCTCGGGCGCATGCACCAGCAGGCCTTCGCCGACGATTTCCTCGACAGTCAGGCGCGGCGAGAGCGACGAAAACGGATCCTGAAACACCACCTGCGCCACGCGCCGCAGCGGCTTGTCGGCGGCGGCTTTCAGCTGCCACGGCCGGCCGGCGACCAGCACGCTGCCGCCCACCTGCGCACGCGGCAGCAAGCCCAGCGCGGCCTGCGCCAGCGTGGACTTGCCAGAGCCGGATTCGCCGATCACGCCCAGCGTGCGGCCGGGCAGCAGGCGCAAATCGGCGCCTTGCAGCGCCACGAATTCACCCTTCTTGAACCAGCCGCGGATGCCGGGCAGCGGCGTCGGGTAGACCACGCGCAGTTCGTGCGCGGCCAGCGCGGGGGTATCGCCCGGCGCGGCGGGCGTTTCAACCACGTCGCGCTCGGGCTTGCTGGCCATCAGCTTTTGCGTGTAGGCGTGCTGCGGCGCGCTGAAGATGTCGGCGGTGGCGCCCTGCTCCACCAGCTGGCCGTGCTGCATCACCGCCACGCGGTCGGCAAAGCGGCGCACCAGGTTCAAATCGTGCGTGATCAGCAGCACCGCCATGCCGTTGGCGCGCTGCAATTCGCTGAGCAGATCGAGGATTTGGCCGCGCAGGCTGACGTCAAGCGCGGTGGTCGGCTCGTCGGCCAGCAGCAGCTTGGGCTCGCACGCCAGCGCCATGGCGATCATGGCGCGCTGGCGCTGACCGCCGCTGAGTTGGTGTGGAAAAGCGCCGGCGCGGCGGGCGGCTTCGGGGATGCCGGTTTTCGCTAACAATTCAATAGCTGCTTGCGCGCTCTGGGCGGGCGTGATCGCCCTTTTTAACCTCAAAACCTCGGCGATCTGCTCGCCCACCGACATCAGCGGGTTGAGCGCCGTCATCGGCTCCTGAAAGATCATGGCGATGTCGTCGCCGCGCAGGCCGCGCAATTCGCGCTCGGCCAAGGCCAGCAGATCGCGCGTGCGCTGTCCGTCGTTGAACAGCGCCTGGCCGCTCACCCGCGCGCCGTGCAGCAGGCGCAGCAGCGCGAGCGCCGTCACCGTCTTGCCCGAACCGGATTCACCCACCAGCGCCAGCTTTTCGCCCGGCGCGATGGAAAAGCCCACGCCATCGACCACCGTCTTGGGGCCGAAGGCGACGCTCAGGTTCTGCACGTGGAGCAGCGGCGCGTTCATGCCCTGATCCCTATTAAATTCATAGCTGCTCGCGCTTGATAGACAAGCGCCAGAGGCCTATTTGGCTTGAATTTCATGCGTCGGCCTTGCGCGGATCGAGCGCATCGCGCAGCGCATCGCCCATGAAGGTGAGCAGCAGCAGCGTGGTCACCAGCACCGCGAAGGTGGACAGCGAGATCCACCAGGCGTCGATGTTGTTCTTGCCCTGGCTGAGCAACTCGCCCAGCGACGGCGTGCCCGGCGGCACGCCCAGGCCCAGGAAGTCGAGCGAGGTCAGCGCCAGAATCGCCGCGCTCATGCGAAACGGCAGGAAGGTGACCACCGGCGTCAGGCTGTTGGGCAGGATGTGGCGCCAGATGATTTGCCGATTGGGCACGCCCAAAGCGCGCGCCGCCTTGACGTAATCAAGCTGGCGGTTGCGCAGGAATTCGGCGCGCACGTAGTCCGACAGGCCCATCCACCCAAACAGGCTGAGCAGCACCAGCAGCAGCCCCAGGCTGGGCGACAGGATGGCGCTGAAGATGATGAGCAGGTACAGCTCGGGCATCGAGCCCCACACTTCGATGAAGCGCTGAAACGCCAGATCGGTCTTGCCGCCAAAAAAGCCCTGCACCGCACCGGCCGCGATGCCCAGCACGGTGCCGACAAAGGTCAGCGCCAGCGCAAACAGCGCGCTGACGCGAAAGCCGTAGATCAGCTGCGCCAGCAGATCGCGCCCCCGGTCGTCGGTGCCCAGCCAGTTGTCGCGGCTCGGCGCGCTGGGGTTGGGCTCTTTGGCGAAGTAATTGATCGTCTTGCTGCCGTAGGGGTTGGGCGGGTAAATCGCCCAGTTGCCGTCTTTTGAGAACCGATCGCGGATGAAGGGGTCGAGATAGTCGGTTTCAGTCTCGAAATCGCCACCGAAGGTCTTCTCGGAATAGGTCTTGACGATGGGAAAGTAAAACTGCCCGTCGTAGCGCACCACGAGCGGCTTGTCGTTGGATATGACCTCGGCCAGTAGGCTCAGCACCACCAGCGTGACGAAAACGACCAGGCTCCAGAAACCCAGCCGATTGCGCTTGAAGCGCAGCCACGCGCGGCGGCTGGGGGAAGCTGACGACGGCAGCGGCGGCAAGCGCTCGGCCGCGCCCACGGGCAAGTGAGGTGGCTCGGGGGTCAGCGCTGCATCAGCCATGCCGGCTCTCCAGCAGCAGGTTTTGAAACGGCTCGCGGCCTTTGAAGCGATAGGCGCCAAAGTCGCGCTCATCGGTGGTCAGGATGCGGCCGTGGCCCAAATGCTCGGCCAGCAGCAGCAGCGAGGCATCGGCCAGATCCATGGGCAGACTGGGGTAACGCTGCATCAGCGCAGGCACGCGCGCCGTGTGCTCGGCCGACCACTGCCACACGGCGATGGCGCCGTCGGCCACCTCGCGCAGCAGCGCCTGCACGGCGTCGGGGCCGATCCAGCGCATGAGCAGGTGCGTGGCCTCGGTCAGCACCGGCCAGGTGGTCACCCAGCCTTCGGCCTGCGTATCGAGCTGCGCGACGGCGCGGCGGTGCCAGGCGTCGCCGCGGTCCACCAGGGCATAGAAAAAGCCGGCGTCGGCAATGATCACGCGGCGCCCTTCTTGTCGCCCGAATCGCGGGGCCAAGGCGGGGCCGGCTCGTGCACCGCGTGGCGCGCGGGCTGCGGTGCGTGCTTGGCGCCCCAGCTGTCGGCCAATCGATCCTTGTACGAGCTGGCGATGTCGCTGCGGCCGCTGTCGCCCTGCCCGATGAAGGCGCGCAGGTGCTTCAAGCCGCTGCGCTGCGCGCGCACGGTGTCGTAATAGTGCTGCACGCTGGTGCGCAACACCTCGCTCACGCCCATGCCGGTCACCTCGGCCAGGTAGGTGACCTGCTGCTCGGCTTCGGCGTCAAATCGGGCGTTCACGCGCATGATGGCCTCCAGGATTGGATCGTCATCCATTGTGTGACAAATAGCGATCTTGAGCGATCAATCGAACTTCACCCTGGGATCGACCCACACGTAGGTCAGGTCGCTGATCAGCTTGGTGATGAGGCCGATCAGCGTGAACAGGTACAGCGTGCCCAGCACCACGGGGTAGTCGCGGCGGATCACGCTTTCGTAGCTGAGCAGGCCCAGCCCATCGAGCGAAAACAGCGTCTCGATCAGCAGCGCGCCGGTGAAAAACGCGCCAATGAAGGCGGCCGGAAAGCCCGT
>JAGOVZ010000003.1 GCA_018060485.1 Ottowia sp.
AAAGGTCACGCCCATCATCACCGGCAGCTTGTTGCCGAACTACTGCGTGCCGCCGAGCGACTGGATCAGCGTGACCAGGCCGCAGCAAAACAGGTCGGCCGAGATCAGCATGGCCACCTGTTCAGGGCTCAATTTGAGTGCGCGGCCGACGATGAGCGGCACGGCGACGGCCCCGGCGTACATCACCAGCACGTGTTGAATGCCCAATGTGGCCAGTTTGCCGGTGGGCAGGACTTCGTCGACCGGATGGGTCGTGGCAGATGTGATGGCTTCTCCTCGATGAACAAAAAAGAGCGGGCTTTGCGCCTCTGGTGGTTGATGAAAAAAGGTCAGCCGAGCAGGTCGGCCAGCGTGCGCGCCACCACCTTGGTGGCGCGGCGCAGGTCTTCCAGCTCAAGGCGCTCGTCGGCGCGCTTGGCGTGGCTTTCCAGCACGGTGCGCGGGCCGGCGCCGTAGATCACGCCGGGGATGCCGCGCTCGACGTACAGGCGCACATCGGTGTAGAGGGGGGTGCCGACGGCGGCGGGCTGGTCGCCGAACACCGCTTCGCCGTGCTTCTGGATGGCTTCGACCAGGGGTGCGTTGCCGGACAGCGGCGTCATGGCCTTGGCCAGCAGCAGGCGCTTGATGTCGACGTGGATGCCATCGTCGGGCCGGCCGGCGTTGAAGCCATCGACCGCGTCGGCGATCACCTGGCGGATCAGCGCCTCGACATCCGCCGGGTTTTCCTCGGGGATCATGCGGCGATCCAGCTTGAACACCACCTTGCCCGGAATCACGTTGGTGTTGGTGCCGCCTTCGACGCGTCCGATGTTCAGGTACGGGTGCGTGATGCCCGCCACGCGCGAGGTAATGCCCTGGTAGCGCCGGTTCTCGGCGTACAGCTGGTTCATGATGGCGACGGCGCCCTGTAGCGCGTCGATGCCGGTGGCGGGCACGGCGGCGTGCGCCATCTTGCCGTGCACCGTCACTTCCATCTGCAGGCAGCCGTTGTGCGCGGTCACCACTTCGTAGCTGAAGCCGGCGGCGATCATCAGGTCGGGTTTTGTCAGCCCTTTTTCCAGCAGCCAGCCGGGGCCGAGTTCGCCGCCGAATTCTTCGTCGTAGGTGAAGTGCAGCTCGACCGCGCCATGCTTGGGCTTGGCCACGGCTTCAAGCGCGCGCAACGCGAAGGTGAAGGTGCCGAAATCGCCCTTGCTGACGGCGGTGGCGCGGCCGTACATCTGGCCGTTTTCAATCACAGCGCCGTACGGGTCGTGCGACCAGCCTTCGCCCGGCGGCACCACGTCGCCGTGGGCGTTCAGCGCAATCGTCAGGCCGCCATCGCCAAAGCGGCGGCGCACGATCAGGTTGGTGATGCTTTCCATGCCGTACGCCTGCACCTCGGCGGTCGGCACGGAGTGCTTTTCGGCGTCGAAACCCACGCTTTGAAGCAACTCGGCGGCCTTCTCGGCATGCGGTGCGTTGTTGCCGGGCGGCGTGTCGGTGGGCACGCGCACCAGCGCTTGCACAAAGGCGACTTCCTCGTCGAAGTGCTGGTCGATCCACTGGTCAAGAGCGGCGTAGGTCGGGTTCATGATGTTTTGATTAAAAAGTGGCGCCAGCGCTTGTCTGGCCAGCGCAAGCAGCTCTTATTGTTGTAGCGACTCGTGCGTCAGGTCTTGAAGCAGCCGCTGCATGGCCTGCACGGCCAGTTGCATGTCCTCGGCGTTGGTCGATTCCAGCGGGTTGTGGCTGATGCCGGCGTTTTCGCCGCGCACGAACAGCATGGCCTGCGGCATCACCTCGTGCAGCTTCATGGCGTCATGCCCGGCGCCTGAGGGCATGCGGAACACGGGCAGGCCCAGCGATTCGACGGCTGCTTCCCAGCGCTTTTGCCACGCCGGGTCGCTCGGCGCGGCACTGGCGCGCATGGTTTCTTCCAGCGTGTAGGTCACGCCGCGGCGCATGGCGATCTGCTGCAGTTTTTCAAGCACGTCGGCGGCCAGGGCGTCGCGCTGCGCGTCGTTCGGCGCGCGCAAATCGAGGCTGAAGGCGCAGCGGCCAGGCACCACGTTGATCGAGCCGCTGGGCACGCCCAGCAGGCCCATGGTGGCAACCGAATCACCGTCTTCGGCCGCGCGCTCCTCGATGTAGAGCGCCAGCTCGGCCGCGGCACAGGCGGCGTCGCGGCGCCGGCCCATCGGCGTGGTGCCGGCGTGGCTGGCCTGGCCGATGAATTCGCCGACAAAGCGGATGCTGCCGTTGATCGAAGTGACGATGCCCAGCGGCATGTTCAGCTCGTTCAACACCGGGCCTTGCTCGATATGGACTTCGATGAAGCCGAGGTAGTCCTTGGGGTTGCGCTGCAGCTTGGCGATGTCGTCCACGTTCAGGCCCGCGTGCTGCATCGCCTCGCGCATGGTCACGCCATCGGCGTCGGCCTGCGCCAGCCAGTCGGGATTGAACTGCCCGACCAGCGCGCCAGAGCCGAGAAAAGTGGCCTTGTACCGCTGGCCTTCTTCTTCGGCAAAGCCGATCACCTCGAAATCGAACGGCAGACGGCGCCCCGCGCGGTGCAGCTCGCGCACGCAGGCAATGGGCACGAAGATGCCCAGGCGCCCGTCGTATTTACCGCCGTTGCGCACAGTGTCGTAGTGGCTGCCGGTCATGAGTGTTTTGGGGCTCTGGCGCTTGCCAGACATGCGCGAGGCGCTATCTGAAAAATAGCGACCTACGACGTTGCCGACGGCGTCGATGCCGACCTCGTCAAAGCCCGCCTCGCGCATCGTCTGCGCGATGAAGGCCGCTGCGGCGCGGTGCGCGTCGGTCAGGTAGGTGACGGTGAGCTGGCCGTTTTCGGCAAAGCCGGGGTCGCTGTGCAGCGACAGCTTTTCATGCCAGTCCCACACGTCGTTGCCCAGCACCGGCTCGGCGCCGAACTTGTCGGCCAGGCGAATTTCGGCAATGCGGTGGATGTTGCGCAGCGCCTCGGCGCGCTCGAAATCCGGGTGGTTGGCGAGCCGCCGCGCAAAGGTGTCGATGATCTGCTGCTTCGTTAATCCCGCGCCTCGCGGGCCGCGCACGGCCAGGATGAACGGAAAGCCGAACTTGGCGTTGTAGTCGGCGTTCAGCTTCTGGATGCGTGCGAATTCATCCGGCGTGCATTCGGTGAGGCCCGCCTTGCCTTGCTCGTGGGTCGATTCGGCGGTGAGCGTCTTGGCCACCATCGCCTTGCCCGCCAGCTCGGGGTGGGCGCGGATCAGCGCCAGTTGCTGGTCCACCGTGGCGCGCGCCAGAACCTGCGCCATCACGTGCTTCAAATGCGCGAGCGATTTGAAGGGCCGCTCGTTCAAGGCCTCGGCAGCGATCCACGGCGTGTGTTCGTACAAGCCATCCAGCATGGCCGCCGCCTGCTCAGGCGATGCGCGATTGAGTTCGTCGAGCGACAGGGCCATGCGGTTGTTCCCGAGAAAAGATCAGTGGCGGTAGGTGCCGTCCGAGCGCAGCAGCGCCAGGTCGGTGAAGTTGGAGCCCAGCTTGTCACCGCCGTAGCTCACCGAATAGCCGCCGAGGTCGAGGCGCGGCGCGTTGTCGAGCCAGCGCACCAGCTCGGTCTTGGTGGGCGATTTGGTCTGCGTCACCGCCTCGATCAAGGCGCGGGCGTTCAGGTAGCTCTCGAAACCCAGGTACGACGGCGCCATGCCCGCCGATTGGGCGATGCGCGGGTATTCGCGCTGGGCGTCGATCTTGGTTTCCCAGGGGCTGGGCGTGACGGTGGCAAAGGCGGCGGCGCCAACGTAGCCCTTCATGCGTGAGGCGAACTGCCCGTTGGCCTGACCTGCCAGGTTGAGCACGAAGGGCAGGCTGGACTTGGCCTTCCAGGCATCCAGAAACTGCGTCGAGTGGCCGGAATTGGCCAGCAGCAACAGCACCTTTGGCGAGCCCGCCATCAACTCGGCCACCGATTTGCCGTAGTCGGGCGATGCGGGATTGAACGCACTGCGCGTGATCTTGAGCCCTGGGAAGTTTGCGGCGGCCTTGTCCAGTTCGGCGGCGTAGGATTTGCCGAAGCCGTCGTCCTGCACCAGCACGCTCACGTTCGACAGGCCCGTGGTGCTGGCGAAGTTGAGCAGGCACGCCACCTCGCTCGACGCCGAGGCGCGCACCGCGTAAGTGGTGGTGGCCGCCTTGCCGCGCAAGGGCGCGGCGCCAGCGATCGGGCCGATCAGGGGCACACCCGCCGTGGCACTGACTTTTTGCTGCGGCAGGCAGCCGACCGAGCCGAGGCACGAAATCAGCGCCTGGGCCGAGGCCACGGCTTTCGTGGCCAGTCGCGTCGACTTGTCGGCGACGTTGCCGTCGTCGTAGGGCTTGAGCACGATCTGGGTCGTCTTGCTGCCCTTGTTGAAATCCTCCAGCGTGGCCTTGGTGATGGCGTTGACCTCTTTGCCCACATTGGCCAAGGGCCCGGTCAGCGGCACGATCTGGGCGACTTCAACGCCTTGCGCCGCATAGGCGATGAAGGATTGGGCGGGCAGGGCGTAAGAGAGGAGCGCGGCACCGGCAACGGCGGTCAGGGCCAGCGAAGACAAGGAAAAGCGGGGGGTCACGTGGAAACTTCTGGAGAGCATTGAAAAGGGTAGGTCTCCTCCCAATGCCGGGCGATGTCGATGCGGCGACACACCCAGACGTTCTTATGCCGAGAAACATGGTCCATGAAGCGCTGCAGCGCCGTGATGCGGCCGGGGCGACCGAGCAGGCGGCAGTGCATGCCGATGCTCATCATCTTCGGCCGATCAAGCCCATGCGGGTCGCCCTCGGCGTACAGCGCGTCAAACGTGTCCTTCATGTACTCAAAGAACGGGTCGGCGTGGCTGTAGCCCTGCGGCAGCGCAAAGCGCATGTCGTTGCAGTCGAGCGTGTAGGGCACCACCAGGTGCGGCACCACGGCGCCGTCGGTGCGCTGCACCTTCATCCAGAACGGCAGATCGTCGCCGTAGTAGTCGCTGTCGTACAGCAGGCGGCCGTCGTCTGCGACCAGGCGGCGCGTGCGCGGGCTGTCGCGGCCGGTGTACCAGCCCAGCGGCCGCTCGCCACTCAGTTTTTCAATGATGTCCAGCGCCTCGGCCATGTGGGCGCGTTCGGTGGCTTCGTCGACGTTCTGGTAGTGGATCCACTTCAGGCCGTGGCAGGCGATCTCGTCGCCGCGCTGCTGAAAGACCTTGACCATTTCGGGGTAGCGCGCCAACGCCGTGGCGACGCCAAACACGGTGAGCGGCCAGCCGCGCGCGTCGAACTCGCGCAGGATGCGCCACACGCCGGCTCGCGAGCCGTATTCGTAGATGCCTTCCATGCTCAGGTGCCGGTCGGGGTAGGCCGCCGGGTTGAACATCTCGGACAGGAACTGCTCGCTGGCCGCATCGCCGTGCAGCACGCTGTTTTCGCCGCCTTCCTCGTAGTTGAGGACGAACTGCACCGCGATGCGCGCGCCGCCCGGCCAGCGCGCGTGCGGCACGTCGGCGCCGTAGCCGATGAGGTCGCGCGGGTAGGCGGCGGTGCTGTCGTAGATCGAAGGCTTCATGCTACTGAATAAATAGCTACTTGCGCTTGTCAGACGGGCGCCAGGGCCGATTTGACGTCATGACTGGGCACCGGCTGGTCGAGCTTCAGGCCGGCCTCGACATGGTCCAGGTGCTCGCGCATCAGCTTGACGGCGCGCGTCACGTTGCCGGCAGCAAAGCACTCGACCAGCGCGGCGTGCTCGGCGCTGGAATCGTGCGCGGCGTGGCTGCTCTGGTACATCAGCGTGGCGATGGCGCAACGCGCGAGCAGGTCTTGCAGCACGTCGGCCAGCACGTGGTTGCCCAGCAGTTCGGCCATCAGCACGTGGAAGTCGCCCAGCAGCTCGGTGCGGCCTTCGACGTCCTGGCGTTGCACGGCCGCCTGTTCGCGCGCGACATGGTCGCGCAGGGCATCGATGTGCGCCGGCGTGGCGGCGGCGACGAAGGCGCGCGTGAGTTCGACCTCCAACATGCGGCGCACGGCAAACACCTGGCGCGCCTCTTCGGCCGACGGGCTGGCCACGAAGGCGCCGCGCGCCGGCTCCAGCGTGACCAGGCGGCGTTGCGACAGCTGAAACAAGGCCTGTCGCACCAGCGTGCGCGACACATCGAAGTGGCCCGCCAGCGTTTGCTCGGTCAGCTTGGCACCGGGCTGCAGGCGATGTTCGACGATGGCGCGGGTGAGCGCTGCGACGATGGTGTCAGTGGCCGAGGGTTCCATTTGGCGCCGTATCATAGGTCGAAACGTTTAAGAATGTATACAATTTTGTCCACAATTTTCATTTGTCGAGGCCGCCGATGGGATTGAGCACACACGTTCTGGACACCATGCACGGCGCACCGGCGGCCGGCATGGCGGTCGCCTTGTACGAGACGCATGGCGAGGTCGCCACGCTGGTCAAGCGCTTCACCCTGAACGCAGACGGCCGCAATCCCGATGGGCCGCTGTATGGCAACGCGAGCCTGAAGGCCGGCACGTATCGGCTGGCCTTCGACGTCGCGGGGTACTTTCGCGCGCGCGGCGTGCAGTTGCCCGAGCCGCCATTTCTGAACGTCGTGAACCTCGACTTCGGCATCGCCCACGCCGACCAGCATTACCACGTGCCGCTGCTGTGCAGCCCCTGGAGTTATTCCACCTACCGCGGGTCTTGAGCGCGCTGACGCGCTCAATCTGTTTATCCGCGCGCCACCGCGCTCAATCCTGCCCCTCGGTCAGCGTGTCCAGCTGCCACTGGCCGCTTTTGTGCCACAGCCAAGTGTCGGTGTAGACCAGCCCGCCCACCAGCGCCGGCGGCGGAAACGGATCCGCCGCCCGCACCATGCGCTCAATGGCACGCATCACTTCCGGCGCGTGGCTTGGCGCGCGCATCCAGCTGATGGTGCCGACGCGGCCCTGACCGTCGATGTGAACCTGCAGCACGCCAACGGCATACAACAGCGGCGGCATGCGGCCCTTGTAGATGCTGCCCAGGTTCAGGCTGTAGAGGTGGCGCGCCGCGTCCTTGCGGTAGGCGCGGGCGGTGGCGGCGTCGGACGCCTCGGGCACCGGCACCGGGCGCGCCGACGATTGACCAGCGGCCGGGCGCACGCGCTTGCGCGGCTTGATCGGCGGCGCCGGCTTGCGCGTGCTGGGGCGTACGGTCTTGGTGGGCGCGGCTTTGCTTTGCGCCTCGGCGGGCGTCGGCGCCCAGGCCAGTGCGGCGCAGGCGATGGTCATGGCCAGCATCAGGCTGCGAATCTGCCAGGGCCTGGGGATCGTGCGATGCGGAGTGCGCAATGAGTCTCTTTCGGTGGGTGCGCTCGTTCGCGCGGGCATACTGTTGACCCGGCCGCAGGCCTTGTCAATGGCTTTGTCCCAGCGCGTGCCCCAAGTTCAGGATTTATTGCTGCATCTTCGGCAGGCCCCGGCGCTGCTGGTCAGCGTCACGCGCACCGCCGGCTCGGTGCCGCGCGAGGCGGGCGCTTGGCTGGCCGTGTGTGGCGATGCGGTCATCGGCACGATTGGCGGCGGCCAACTGGAGCATCAGGCCATTGCGCATGCGCGCGGCCTGTTGGCCGGCTTGGTAACCGCAGCGCACGAAACACGGCGCTACCCGCTGGGCCCCAGCCTGGGCCAATGCTGCGGCGGCGTGGTGGAACTGCAGTACGAGCACGTATCTGCTATTGATATGGAAGCGCTCCACGCACGTCTGTCAAGCGCCACAGGCCATTTGGCCTTGTTTGGCGGTGGTCACGTCGGGCGCGCGATCGTGCGCCTGCTGGCCGACTTGCCGTTCTCGGTGCGCTGGATCGACAGCCGCGACGAGGTGTTTCCACCCGACGTGCCAGCCAATGTGCAGTGCGAGCATTCCGACCCCGTGCAGGTGGCCGTGGCCGATCTGCCGGCGAATAGCGCCATCCTCATCATGAGCTTCAGCCACGCGGAGGATCTGGACATCGTGGCCGCCGCGCTGACCCGCCAGCGTGCGCGCGGCGATGTGCGCTATATCGGCCTCATCGGCAGCAAGACCAAGTGGGCCACGTTTCGGCATCGGCTTTCAGTGCGCGGCTTCAGCGATGCCGAGTTGCAACAGGTGATTTGCCCCATCGGCTTGCCCGCCATCCGCGGCAAGCGGCCGGCGGTGATCGCGGTGGCGGTGGTGGCGCAACTGCTGGCGCTGGGCCTGGCTGAGCCGGCGGCCTGAAACGACAACGGCGCCCGAAGGCGCCGTTGGTGGATACAGGTCAGGGCGCTGGGCCCCGTCTGCTCAACCCTGGTGCGGACGCTTGCCGGGGTTTTTCTTGCTGCGCGTGTGCGAGCCGCGCTCCTGGCTCCTGCGCTGGCCCCCGCCTTGCTTCGCGACGGTGGCGCCAGGCAGCGGCGCGGTGGCCTTGCGGGAGGCTTCGGTGACGATCTTGTTGCCCATGGTGCGATCCTTTTGGTTCGAAAGAGTTTGTTGCGAGGAAACCGCGTATTTTCGCCGATTTGCGATCGAGTGGGCGGCGTGGCGTTTCCGCGCACCACGTCGGGCGCATCCCACTGGCGTTGATGTGCCATTTTGTATACACTTTTCCTGATCGCAGCGGTGCCGAAGCGCTGGCGATGGCAATCAACACTGCCGCGCCCGCCAGATGCGTGATCGCCCTTGAACGGCTTGCAGCGCCCGCGGTGGCGAGCCTTTGTAGAGTAATTCCATTGCTCTGAAGGATCACGTTCATGGAAGCCTATCTGCTCGACTGGGCCAACCTGCTGCTGCGCTGGCTGCACGTCATCGTCGCCATTGCCTGGATCGGCTCGTCGTTCTACTTCGTCTTTCTCGACAACAACCTGCTGGCGCCCACCGCCGACGACCTGAAGAAAAAGGGCGTCAACGGCGCCATGTGGGCGGTGCACGGCGGCGGTTTCTACAACCCGCAAAAGTACATGGTGGCGCCGCAGGGCGGCATCATCGATTCCAAGCTGCACTGGTTTTATTGGGAAAGCTACAGCACTTGGCTGTCGGGCTTTGCACTGTTTTGCGTGTTGTATCTGTGGAACGCCAGCGCCTTCCTGGTCGACAAACAGTTGCTTGACTGGTCGCCAGTGGCGGCCGGAGTGGCGGCGGTCGGCTTCATGGTGGCGTTCTGGTTCATCTACGACGCCATCTGCCGCGTGTTCGGCTTTCGCCCGAACGGCGAGCGCATCGTGGCGGCGCTGCTGATCGTGGTGGTGGCGCTGGCGACCTGGCTGGCGTGCCATTTGTTCTCGGGCCGCGCAGCCTTCCTGATCATTGGCGCCATGCTGGCGACCTCGATGAGCGCCAACGTGTTCTTCTGGATCATTCCCGGCCAGCGCAAGGTGGTGGCCGCCATGACCTCGGGCCAGCCCTACGACGCCGATGCGCTGGCCATCCACGGCAAGCGTGGCAAGCAGCGCAGCGTGCACAACACGTATTTCACATTGCCTGTGCTGATCGCCATGCTCAGCAACCACTACAGCTTTCTCTACAGCCACCCGCAGCGCTGGCTGGTGCTGGTGCTGATGATGCTGGCCGGCGCGCTGATCCGCCAGTTCTTCGTGCAGCGCCATGGCTGGCGCCATGGCCGCGCCAGCAACCCGTGGCCGTTTGCGGCAGCGGGCGTGGTGATTTTGCTGGGCGTCATCGCCTGGATGCGGCCGGCGCCTGCACCGGCCGCCGCCGCCGCGCCGGCCGCGGTCGACTACGCGCAACTCAAGCCCATTCTGGAGCAGCGCTGCTACTCATGCCATGGCGAGGCCGTGCAGATGAAGAATCTGCGCCTGGATTCCCCTGAGTCGGTGAAATCGCACGCGCAGCAGATCTACCAGCAGGTGGTGGTCACCAAGATCATGCCCTTGTCCAACGCGACGCAGATGACGGATACAGAGCGCCACATGGTCGCGCGCTGGTTCGAAGGGCAGGGCAGCCGACCCTGAGGCAAAAAAGCCGGCGCTGGGCCGGCTTGTGATGCCATGAGACGGTGGTCAGTGCAAGATGATGGGACCCAGCGAACTGCTGATCGTCTGACCCTGCCGCTGGCGACGTCGATCCGTCGCTGCGCTCGCAGCCTCCGGCGCGGGCAAGGCCAGGGGCGCTGCCAGCGCCACGCGGACGCAATCGCGAATGTGCTGCTCACCCAAATAGCGCAGCGCCGTATACCCCAGCACGCCCGACACCACCTGGCCGGCCAGCGGCACGTAACGCGCAGCCTGCGCCGCCGTCAGCCGCACCCCGACCAGGCGTGCAAAACGGACCACCAGCGCCTTGGTCACGAGGCGACCGGCAATCACCGAACCGATCATGGCGATCGCCTTTTGCATGCGCTCTTTCTCACGCGCATCCAGCTTGGCAATTTGGTGCGGCGCCAGGCCGAATTCCTCGTTGATCTTGGGCAGCAGCTGCGTCAGCATGGCCGCGTCCACCGCCCAATCCAGCCCCGGCAGCGGTACCGCACCGGCCACGCCAGCGACCATCGCGCGCTTGCGCAGCAATTGCCGGCTGCGCAACACCGCCTGCTCCAGCCGCGTGTGGCCTTGGGCCAATTCCAGTGCATCGGGTTTTGTAGGGCGCGCCATGTCGAAACTCCTCGCGTGGTCGGGTGATGCGCTGATCGCCGCCCCTTAACGCCGCTTGGTGACCAGACCGTACAGGAACAGCACGATGATGGCGCCGATGATCGACGCGATCCAGCCGACGGGCGAGCCCGCCGGATACAGCCCCAGCACCGCGCCGCCGTAGCTCGCCAACAGCGCGCCGACGATGCCCAGAATCGTGGTCATGATCAGTCCCATGCTCTGGTTGCCCGGCATGATGGCACGCGCGATCAGCCCCACAATGAAGCCGACGATGATGGTGACGATGAGGCCCATGTTCAGTTCCTTCCCGGTTGGTTGCAAACACCAGGCACTTTAACGCCGCTTGCGCGTGATTCGGTGAGCTGCGGCGCAGGTTGCGGTGTTGGCCTACAGCAGAGAGAGCCTGCGGAATGCCCCAAGCCCGCGCGTCAAGCGCCGACTAACGGCCGATGAGGAACACCGCAGGCGCCTTGGGCGTGACGGGCCAGCGCGCTTGCCGCCATTCGGCCACGCTGGCGCTGCGCGCGCCGTCGGCGTCTGGCAGCGTGAGACCGCTGGCCACGCAAAGGCGCAACTGGCCATCAAGCCCGGACAGAAGCGCTTCCAACAGCACCTGGTTGCGATAGGGCGTCTCGATCACGATGCGGGTCTGGCCGCTTTGTTGCACGGCGCGGCTGATTTGCTGGATTTGCGTTGTGCGGGCGATGGCATCTTGCGGCAGATATCCGGTAAATGCGAAGTTCTGGCCGTTCAGGCCGCTGGCGGCCAAGGCCAGCAGAAGCGATACAGGTCCGGTCAGAGGCAACACTTCGATGCCCAACTGATGCGCAGCGCGCACCACCGAGCTGCCCGGGTCGGCCACGGCCGGCATGCCGGCTTCGCTGATCAGGCCCACGTCTTGCCCTTGCAGCGCGGGCGCCAGCAGCGGCCGGGCGTCGAAGCGGGCGGCGCCGGCGTGGTCGCCCTTCTTGTGCACTTCGCGCGGCAACTCGGTGATTTGCTGCGCCTGAATCGGTTGCGCGAGGGGCGCCACGGCATCCACGCGTTTCAGAAAAGCGCGGGTGGATTTGGCGTTTTCGCTGATCCAGCAAGCGATGGCAGCTGCTTTTTTGATAGTGCCGAGCGGCAGCACGTCGTCCAGCGGCGTTTGCTCTGCGCAGCCGTGGTCGAGCGGCGTGGGCACCAAAAACAGGCGGCCTTTCATGGCAGGCGCAGACCGGCGGCGCGCAGCAGGCGGGCGGTGCGGATCAGCGGCAAGCCGATCAGCGCGGTGGGGTCGTCGCTGAGGATGGCGTCGAGCAGCGCGATGCCCAGCCCCTCGCTTTTGGCGCTGCCGGCGCAGTCGTACGGCTGCTCGGCGCGCAGGTAGCGCTCGATCTCGTCGTCTTCCAGCGCGCGAAAACGCACTTCGACGGCGGCGAGATCGCTTTGTTTAAAGCCTGTCGCCTGGCACACCACCGACACGGCCGTTTGAAAAATCACCGTTTGGCCGCGCATGGCGCGCAACTGCGCCACCGCGCGTTCGTGGTTGCCCGGTTTGCCCAGCGGTTGGCCGGCTAAGTCGGCCACCTGATCGGAGCCGATCACGATCGCCTGCGGATGGCGACGGGCGACGTCGCGAGCCTTGGCCAAGGCCAGCCGCACAGCCAGATCACGCGGCGATTCGCCCTTTTGCGGCGTTTCGTCGACGCCCGGCGCTTCGGTGGTGAACGGCAGCCCGAGGCGCGTGAGCAACTCACGCCGGTAGCGCGAGGTCGAGCCCAGCACCAGCGCGCGCGCGCTGGCTGAGCCAGTGGAATCGGTCGTCATGGCGCCGATTCTCTTACACTGCCCGCATGAGCAAGACCTTCAAGGCGCAGCGCCTGGACGTGGCCGCGTTCGCCGACGCGAAGGCGGTATTGAGCGGCACCGAATCGCTTCAAAAATATGAGCGACTTGCGCAGGAGCTGCAAGCGCCAGCGCCCGATTTGACCTTGGATTGGCAAGCCACGGGCGGCGCGCGCAAGGCGGCCAACGGCAGCGTGTATCCATCGGTTCATCTGCAGGTCCAAGCCACGCTGCCGCTGACCTGCCAGCGCTGCATGGGCGAGGTGACGGAGGCGGTCGAGGTGGATCGGCATTTTCTGTTCGTGCCCGACGAAGCCACGGCCGCGGCGCTGGACGACGAGTCGGACGACGACGTGCTGGCCATCGCGCCCGATTTCAACCTGCAGGCGCTGATCGAGGATGAGGTGCTGATGGCGCTGCCGCTGGTACCGCGGCATGAGGTTTGCCCGGATCCAGTCCGCCTGGGCGCGCAAACCGACGACTTTGACAGTGCGGGCGAGGCCAAGCGCCAACCGTTCGCGGCATTGGCGGCGCTGAAAAGCGAAAAAAAGAGCGGCTGAAGCACCACTGGCGGCGCCTCAAGCTGGTGCGGGTGCCGCTTTCGGGCTATAATCATGGGCTTCGCGCGCCAAGCTTTCAACGAAAATCCTGAGCGCCCAAGTTCACCATTTGAATCGCGCCGGCCCGTGGCTGGCAGCCATTCGCCCAACTCCAAGGAGCCATCATGGCTGTTCAGCAAAACAAGAAATCGCCGTCCAAGCGCGGCATGCACCGTTCGCACAATGGTCTGGCAACGCCCGGCATCGCCGTGGAGCCGACCACCGGCGAAACCCACCTGCGCCACCACATCAGCCCGAACGGCTTTTACCGTGGTCGTCAGGTCATCAAGTCCAAGACCGAAGCCTGATTGATGCGGCGGGCGGCGTGGGCCAACGGCCCGCATGGGCCGCCTGCCACGCCGATTTATGATGGCCGGGCCCGGCGCTACGCCTCGTAGCCTCGGGCCTTTGGCATTTTCAGTGGCCTTGTTTTTCGCCGCGCCAGTGCTTGTGCGCGGTTTTTGCCTGGGGCTTCTTGCATGATTGTTCTGGCGGTTGACTGCATGGGGGGTGACCACGGCCCCAAGGTCACCTTGCCCGCCTGCCGGCAGTTTCTGGATGCTCGGCCGGACGCGCAACTGATGCTCGTCGGCCAGGCCGAGGCGCTGGCGGGCTTTGCGCACGAGCGCGCCCGCGTGGTGCCCGCGACCGAGGTCGTGACCATGGACGACGCCGTTGAAATCGCGCTGCGCAAGAAAAAGGATTCGTCCATGCGCGTGGCGATCCAGCAGGTGAAAGACGGCGCGGCGCAGGCGGCGGTGTCGGCCGGAAACACCGGCGCGCTGATGGCGATTGCGCGCTACCTGCTGAAGACGCTGGACGGCATCGAGCGCCCGGCCATTGCCACGCAAATCCCCAACGCCCAGGGCGGTGCCACCACGGTGCTTGACTTGGGCGCCAACGTCGATTGCACGGCCGAGCATCTGCTGCAGTTCGCCGTCATGGGCTCGGCCCTGGTGTCGGTGCTTAAGAACGACCCGCAGCCGACGGTCGGCCTGCTCAACATCGGCGAAGAAGCGATCAAGGGCAGCGACGAAATCAAGCGTGCGGGCGAGTTGCTGCGCGCCGCCGCGCAGGCCGGCGACCTGAACTTCGTCGGCAACGTCGAGGGCAACGACATTTTCAAAGGCACGTCGGACCTGGTGGTGTGCGACGGCTTTGTCGGCAACGTGCTGCTCAAGACCAGCGAGGGCTTGGCGACGATGATCGGCCAATTCTTGCGCGAAGAGTTCTCACGCAACATCCTGACCAAATTGGCCGCCATCGTCTCGTATCCGGTTTTAAAAGCGCTTAAAAAACGCATGGACCATCGCCGCTACAACGGCGCGGCGCTGCTGGGCCTGCGCGGCCTGGTGTTCAAAAGCCACGGTTCGGCCGATGTGATGGCCTTCGAGCAGGCGCTGGCGCGCGCGTATGATGCCGCCACCCACCAGCTGCTGGATCGGCTGCAAAGCCGCATCGCCCACGCCGCGCCCTTGCTGGCATCGCCGGCGGCGCAGCGCCTGGATGCGGCGGCCACGCCGGCAGGCTGAAGGCGCCTAAGCGGCACGGCCGCAGGCGCGATCAAACCAAGAGACTTCATGACCAGACGCTATTCCCGCATCACCGGCACCGGCAGCTACCTGCCGCCGCGCCGCGTGACCAACGACGATCTGGTGACTGAGCTGGGGGCGCGCGGCATCGAGACGTCCGACCAATGGATCGTCGAGCGCACCGGCATCCGCGCGCGCCACTTTGCCGAGCCCGACGTGCCGGCCAGCGACCTGGCGGTGCCGGCGGCGCAGGCGGCGCTGCAGGCGGCGGGCCTGCAGGCGGCCGACATCGACCTCATCATCGTCGCCACGTCCACGCCGGACATGGTGTTTCCGTCGACCGCCGCCATCGTGCAGCACAAGCTCGGCATCGCCGGTTGCCCGGTGTTCGACGTGCAGGCGGTGTGCAGCGGCTTTGTCTATGCGTTGACGGTGGCCGACGCGCTGATCACCAACGGCACGGCGACCAAGGCGCTGGTGATCGGCGCCGAGGTGTTCAGCCGCATTCTTGATTTCAACGACCGCACCACCTGCGTGCTGTTTGGCGATGGCGCCGGCGCCGTAGTGCTGGAGGCGTCGGACACGCCGGGCATTCTGGCGACCGACCTGCACGCCGATGGCAAGCACGTCGGCATTCTGTGCGTGCCGGGCACGGTGGCCGGCGGCCAGGTGCTGGGCGATCCGCTGCTCAAGATGGATGGTCAGGCCGTGTTCAAGCTCGCCGTGGGCGTGCTCGACAAGGCCGCGCGTGCCGTGCTGGCCAAGGCCGGCAAGAGCGAGGCCGACATCGACTGGCTGATTCCGCACCAGGCCAACATCCGCATCATGCAGAGCACGGCGAAAAAGCTGCATTTGCCGCAGGAGAAAGTGGTGGTGACGGTGCACGAGCACGGCAACACCTCGGCGGCGTCGATTCCGCTGGCGCTCGACCACGGCGTGCGCGCGGGCCAGGTCAAGCCGGGGCAGACGGTGCTGCTCGAAGGCGTGGGCGGTGGCTTCACGTGGGGTGCCGTGCTTCTGGTTTTATAGCTGCTTGCGCTTGACTGGCAAGCGCTGGAGCCGTTTTTCATTCATATTTGCGGGCTGAATCATGAAACCCATCGCCTTTGTTTTCCCGGGTCAGGGCTCGCAAGCCGTGGGCATGCTGGACGCCTGGGGCGATCACCCGGCGGTGCGCGAGACGCTGGCCGAAGCCTCCGACGCGCTGGGCGAGGACATCGGTGCGCTGATCGCCAATGGCCCCAAGGAAGACCTGGCGCTGACCACCAACACGCAGCCCGTGATGCTGGTGGCCGGCGTCGCCTGCTGGCGCGCCTGGCGGGCCGAGGGCGGCGCTCTGCCTGCCGCGGTGGCCGGTCATTCGCTGGGTGAATATTCCGCGCTGGTCGCCGCCGAGGCGCTGCCGCTGGCCGAAGCCGTGCCGCTGGTGCGCCTGCGCGCGCAGGCCATGCAGGAAGCCGTGCCGGTGGGTACCGGCGCCATGGCCGCCATCCTGGGTCTCGAAGCTTCTAAAGTGATAGCTGGCTGCGCAGAAGTGACGGGCGCCATGGCCCAAAACGGCACTGAAGTGGTCGAAGCCGTCAACTTCAACGATCCGGTGCAAACGGTGATCGCCGGCACCAAGGCGGCGGTCGAAAAAGCCTGCGAAGTGCTCAAGGGCATGGGCGCCAAGCGCGCGCTGCCGCTGCCGGTGTCGGCGCCGTTCCACTCCAGCCTGATGAAGCCCGCCGCCGAGCGCCTCAAGGGCGCGCTGGAGGCGGTCGACTTCGCCGACCCGAAGATACCGGTCGTCAACAACATCGATGTGGCCATCGAAAGCGACCACGACCGCATCCGCGACGCGCTGTACCGCCAGGCGTTTGGGCCGGTGCGCTGGGTCGAATGCATCCACAAGATCAAGGCCATGGGCCTGCACACCGTGGTCGAATGCGGGCCGGGCAAGGTGCTGGCCGGCATGGTCAAGCGCATCGACGCCGATTTGACCGGCCTGGCCGTGTACGACCCGGCCACGCTGGCCGAGGCGAAGGCGCAGCTCGGCTGATTTGTTATTGTTTTGATAGCTGCTTGCGCTTGTCCACCAAGCGCTGGCGGCACGAAAGGCATGAATGTCTGAGGTGAATGGAGCAGTCCGCATCGCGCTGGTCACGGGCGCCAGCCGCGGCATTGGCGCCGCCATTGCGCAAGAGCTGGCCGCGCGCGGCTACCGCGTCATCGGCACCGCCACCACCGAGGCCGGCGCCGAGAAAATCAGCGCCGCGCTGGCCGCGCACGCAGGCTGCCGGGGCGCCGCGCTCGACGTCAACGATGCGGCGGCGGCCGAAGCCTTGATCGAAGCCATCGTCAAGGAACATGGCGCGCTGCACGTGCTGGTCAACAACGCCGGCATCACGCGCGACCAGCTGGCCATGCGCATGAAAGACGACGACTGGGACGCGGTGCTGGACACCAACCTGAAAGCCGTCTTCCGCATGAGCCGCGCCGTCATGCGCCCGATGATGAAGCAGCGTCAGGGCCGCATCATCAACATCACCAGCGTGGTCGGCGCCTCGGGCAACCCCGGCCAGGCCAACTACGCCGCCGCCAAGGCCGGCGTGGCGGGCATGACGCGCGCGCTGGCGCGCGAGCTGGGCAGCCGCGGCATCACCGTGAACTGCGTGGCGCCGGGCTTCATCGCCACCGACATGACGGCCGCGCTGGGCGACGAGCAGCAAAAGGCGTTGACGGGCCAGATTCCGCTCGGCCGCCTCGGCGCGCCGGCCGACATTGCTGCCGCGGTGGCGTACTTGGCCAGCCCCGAAGCCGGCTACGTGACGGGTCAGGAGCTGCACGTCAACGGCGGCATGTTCATGGCCTGACGGCCTACACTATTTCACCCCTGCCGGCCACCGCCCGGGATGGCGGTAAGCGCAGGTAAAATCAATTTTTTTATCACCCTCAGAGGGAACCCATGAGCGATATCGAAGCACGTGTCAAGAAAATCATCGCCGAGCAACTCGGCGTGGAAGAGTCGCAGGTCACGAACGAAAAGGCCTTCGTGGCCGACTTGGGTGCCGACTCGCTCGACACGGTCGAACTGGTGATGGCGCTGGAAGACGAATTCGGCATCGAGATTCCCGACGAGGACGCCGAAAAGATCACCACGGTGCAAGCCGCCATCGACTACGCCAACAGCAAGAAGGCGTAAGGCGCGGCGCCCTCAGGCGCCCAGCGCAGGCAGCGGCCAGTAGGGGGCTGCGTGCCGCCACGGCCGGCCGGTAGGGCCGGCTTTGTTCATAGACCGTCCAACAAGATCCGATGAGCATGAATCGACGCCGCGTTGTGGTTACCGGCCTGGGTTGCGTCAGCCCCGTGGGCAACACGGTGGCCGAAAGCTGGGCCAGCCTGCTGGCGGGGCGCTCGGGCATCGACCTGATCACGCAATTTGACGCCAGCGCGCTGGCCTGCCGCTTTGCGGGCGAGGTCAAGGGCTTCAACGTCGGCGACTACATCGCCGAAAAAGAAGCGCGGCACATGGATCGCTTCATCCATCTCGGGCTGGCCGCCGCCGCGCAGGCGGTGGCCGATTCCGGGTTGCCGACGGGTGACGCGCTGAGCTCCGATCAGGCCGAGCGCTTCGGCTGCAACATCGGCTCGGGCATTGGCGGCCTGCCGATGATCGAGCAGACGCACGCCGAATACGCGAGTCGCGGCCCGCGCCGCATTTCGCCGTTCTTCGTGCCGGCCTCGATCATCAACATGATTTCCGGGCACGCCTCGATCCGCTTTGGATTCAAGGGGCCCAACATTGCCATCGTGACGGCCTGCACCTCGGGCCTGCACGCCATTGGCCTGTCTGCACGGCTGATCCAGCACGGCGACGCCGATGTGATGGTGGCCGGCGGTGCGGAATCCACCGTGTCGCCACTGGGCGTTGGCGGCTTTGCTGCGGCGCGCGCCTTGTCGACCCGCAACGACGACCCCAAGACCGCGTCGCGCCCCTGGGACAAGGACCGCGACGGCTTCGTGCTGGGCGAGGGTGCGGGCGTCGTGGTGCTCGAGGAATACGAGCACGCCAAGGCGCGCGCCGCGAAGATTTACGCCGAGCTGATCGGCTTTGGCATGAGCGGCGACGCCTTCCACATGACCGCGCCCGACGTGGACGGCCCGCGCCGCTCCATGGCCAACGCGCTGCGTGATGCGGGCGTCAACGCGAACGCGGTGCAGTACCTGAACGCGCACGGCACCTCGACGCCGCTGGGCGACCTCAACGAAACCAACGCCATCAAGGCGGCGCTGGGCCATGCGGCGCGCCAGGTCGTGGTCAGCTCGACCAAGTCGATGACCGGCCACCTGCTGGGCGGCGCCGGCGGCATCGAGAGCGTGTTCACCGTGATGGCGCTGCACGAGCAGAAAGTGCCGCCCACCATCAACATCTTCAACCAGGATCCGGAGTGCGACCTGGACTATTGCGCCAACACGGCGCGTGACATGAAGATGGACGTGGCGCTGAAGAACAACTTCGGCTTTGGCGGCACCAACGGCTCGTTGGTGTTCAAGCGCGTCTGAGGTTCTGCCGCGTCTTGCTCGATAGGCGCGCGGGGGTGTGATGGATCGGGCGCCTTCGGTGGTCTATCCCGTCGGTCGCACGCGCGCCCTGGCTTGGGTGCTGGCGGTGCTGGCCGGCAGCGGTGCCGCGCTCTTGTTTTCAGTGCTTTTTCGGCCTCTGGCGCACGTGCAGCGTGCGCCGGCAGCTATTGTTTTGATAGTTTCATGGTTGGGCGCCGCGGCAGCGATGTGGCAATTCTGGCGCCGCCAGCGCCGGCGCCAGTTGCGCTGGGACGGCGAATGCTGGTTCGTCGGCGCGCCGACCGATGCCGAGGAGCAGGGCGGCGGGGGCGCTCGGGTCGAGGTGCGCTGGGATGCGCAGCGCTGGATGCTGCTGTGGTTTCATCCCGGCGCTGCCGGCGAGCGCGGGCGGTGGCTGTGGGCCGAAGCGGCAAGCGAGCCCGCGCGCTGGCACCTGCTGCGCTGTGCGCTATATTTACCGCTGACTTCGGCATCTGTCGGCGCTCCGCCGTCATCCGAGGCAGGACGCGCCTGATGTCGGGCGCGTCTTTGTTTTGAGGCTTGTTTTTTCTTGACCGACCGTTCCGCAGCCCCTCCCGCCCCGACCGACAGCGACGCGCTGCTGGTCGAGCGCGCGGCCGCGGGCGACCACCGCGCCTACGAGTTGCTGGTCATCAAGTACCAGCGCCGCATCGAGCGCCTGATCGGCCGCATGGTGCGCGACGTCGACCTGGTGCCCGACATCGCGCAGGAGACCTTCATCCGCGCCTGGCGCGCGCTGCACCAGTTCCGCGGCGACGCCCAGTTCTACACCTGGCTCTACCGCATCGCCGTCAACACGGCCAAGAAGTCGCTCATGGAGCTCAAGCGTGATCCGGTGATGACCGAATCGGCGCTGAAATCCGTCGATGACGACGATGAAACTTCCCGGCGCGAGAACGAACTAACCTCCGAATCCACGCCGGAATCGGAACTGGCGGCCCGCGAAATCGCCGCCGCCGTGAACGCCGCGATGGAGGCTTTGCCCGAGGATTTGCGCCAGGCCGTCACGCTGCGCGAGATCGAGGGCCTGAGTTATGAAGAGATTGCGGAAGCCATGAATTGCCCGATCGGCACGGTGCGCTCGCGGATTTTCCGGGCGCGCGAGGCGATTTCAGCCAGGGTCAAGCCCTTGCTGAGCCACCAGACAGGCAAGCGTTGGTAAAGGTGGATGGGAAGAAACGGTAACGGTGGTCATCATGAAGACTCAACTTGACATTCCATGTGATCGTGAAACGGTGTCGGCGCTGATGGACGGGCAACTGTCCGGCGCGCAAGCCGCTATGGCGGTGCAATCGATGGCCTCGGCCGAGGCGCGCGAATGCTGGCATGTCTATCACCTGGTGGGCGATGTGCTGCGCTCCACCGATCTGGCTGCCTGCGGCCACGATGCGGCGTTCGTGGCGCGCCTCGCCGCTCGGCTCCAGCACGAAACACCGGCGTTTGAGGCGCTGCCTGCTTTGGCAAAGCCCGCAATGCCGGATGTCGCCCGTCCCGCCGCCAACGATGGCGTGTTCCGCTGGAAGCTGGTGGCTGGCCTGGCGTCGTTTGCGGCTGTGGCGGCCATCGGCTGGGGTGCGTTGGGCAGCATCGGCCCGCAGCCCGGCGCCGGCGCGCAATTGGCGCGCAGTGCGGCGCCCGCCGTGGGCACGACGCAAGTCATGGCGCTCGCAGCGCCAGTGCCGGCGGCCTCGCAAGCGGCCGACATGGCCCCGGTGATGCTGCGCGATGCGCGTCTCGACGAGTTGCTGGCCGCGCACCGCCAGACGGTGGGCGCATCGGCGCTCGGCAACGCCGCGGGCTTCTTGCGCAACGCCACCTTCGAGGGACCAGGACGTTGATCGCGGGCCTGTCGTCGGGCGATCGTGCAGCCGGCGCGCGCCGCGTGCCGGCGCGCGGGTGGCGTCTGCGCCTGCGTCAAGCGGCGGTGATCTGGTGCGCCGGCAGCCTTGTCACGCTGGCGGGCGCGCAAACCGGCGGCTCGTTTGGCGGCGGTGCGTCCGAACGCCCCATCGGCCCGCCGCAACGCAGCATGGCGGAATGGCTGGTAAGGCTGCAGCAGGGATCGCGTGTGCCCTCGTATGTGGGCACCTTCGTGGTGTCGTCGGCGTCGGGCGCCATGTCGAGCGCGCGCATCTGGCACGTGTGCGAGGGCGATGTGCAGATCGAGCGCGTAGAAGCGCTGACCGGCGCGCCGCGCTCCACCTTTCGTCGCAACGATTCGGTGATGACGTTTTTGCCGGATGCGCGCGTGGTCAAGCTTGACAAAAGCGAGTCGGGCGGCATCTTCCCCAATCTGCTGAACATCAACCAGGCTTTCCCGACGTCCGACTTCTACGCCTCGCGCGAACTGGGTCAGGGCAGGGTGGCCGGTTTCGACGCCGACATCGTGATGCTGAGCCCTCGCGACGAGTGGCGCTATGGCTATCGAATCTGGAGCGAGAAGCGCACCGGGCTGGTGGTCAAGACGCAAACCGTCGATGCGGGCGGCCGCGTGCTGGAGCAGGCGGCGTTCTCTGAATTGCAACTCGGCGTACCGGTGCAGGCCGACAAGCTGCGGCAGATGATGGGCAGCACCGAGGGCTATCGGGTCGTCAA
Organism: Ottowia sp.; assembly: GCA_018060485.1. Taxonomy (GTDB): domain Bacteria; phylum Pseudomonadota; class Gammaproteobacteria; order Burkholderiales; family Burkholderiaceae_C; genus Ottowia. Next base: position 21,737 of record JAGOVZ010000003.1, read on the forward strand.
GGCCGAGCGCACGCGCACCACGCCGGAAGCCGAAGGCTGGCAGCTGAAAAACCCCGTGCCGGGTTTCAGGTCTGAGAACTTCTATCGCCGCTCGGCCGCCAAAGAGTCGCCCTTGGTGCAGTGGATTTTTTCCGATGGGCTGGTCACGGTGTCGCTGTTCATGGAGCCGTTTGACCGCCAGCGCCATCAGGGCGAAGGCGTGGCATCCATGGGCGCCACGCACACCCTGACGCGTCGCCTGGTCGATCGCGCGGGCGACTGGTGGGTCACTGCGGTGGGCGAGGTGCCTCTGCCCACTTTGCAGGCCTTTGTGCAGGGCCTGCAGCGGCGGCCGTGAGCTCGGCAGTGCGATGCCGTGCGGCGATGAATCAATGAGAGTGGAGAGTTCTATGTCGATGATGAGAAAGCAATGGGGCCTGATCGCCCTGGCGACGCCGCTGTTGTTGGCTGGATCGTTGGCCTTGCCGACGACCGCCGCGGCCCAGGGGCCGGCCGCCGTGGCGCCTTCGGTGCGTGGCCTGCCCGATTTCACCGATCTGGTCGATCAGGTCGGCCCGGCGGTGGTCAACATCCGCACGGTGGAGCGCATGCGCGCCGGCGCCGCCGGCCGCGGCGGGCAGATGGATCAGGAAATGCAGGAGTTCTTCCGGCGTTTCTTTGGCATCCCCATGCCCAATACACCACGCCCGCAAGGCCCACGCGCCGATCCTCAGGAGCAACCCGAACGTGAAGGGCCGCGCGGTGTGGGCTCGGGCTTCATCATTTCGGCCGATGGCTTCGTGATGACCAATGCGCACGTGGTCGATGGCGCGGACGAAGTGCTGGTCACGCTGCCCGACAAGCGCGAGTTCAAGGCCAAGCTCATCGGCGCCGACAAGCGGACCGACGTGGCGGTGGTCAAGATCGATTCCACGGGCTTGCCCTTCGTGCGCATTGGCGACGTCAATCGCCTGCGCGTCGGCGAATGGGTGATGGCCATCGGCTCGCCCTTCGGGCTGGAAAACACGGTCACCGCCGGCATCGTCAGCGCCAAGCAGCGCGATACGGGCGACTACCTGCCCTTCATCCAGACCGACGTGGCCGTCAACCCGGGCAACTCGGGCGGCCCGCTGATCAACATGCGCGGCGAGGTGGTCGGCGTCAACAGCCAGATCTATTCGCGCTCGGGCGGTTTCATGGGCATCTCGTTCGCCATTCCCATCGACGAAGCCATGCGCGTGAGCGAGCAACTGCGCAGCAGCGGGCGCGTCACGCGCGGCCGCATCGGCGTGCAGATTGCCGAGGTGACGCGCGAGGTGGCCGAATCCATCGGTCTCGGCAAGCCGCAAGGCGCGCTGGTGCGCAGTGTCGAGACTGGATCTCCGGCGGACAAGGCGGGCATCGAGGCGGGCGACATCATCACCCGCTTCGAGGGTCGGGCCATCGAGAAGGCGTCTGACCTGCCGCGCCTGGTGGGCAATGCCAAGCCGGGCAGCCGCGGCGCCATCACGGTGTTTCGCCGCGGCCAGTCGCGCGACCTGAACGTGACGGTGGCCGAGCTTGAACCGGAGCAGACAGCCAACGCCCGGCGCCCGGCCGCGCGCAGCAGCGAGCCGGCCAAGCCGGCCGGCGCCGGCCAGGCGCTCGGCCTCACGGTCACCGATCTCACGGAGGCGCAGAAGAAAGAGCTGAAAGCCAAGCGCGGCGTGCGGGTGGAGGCGGCCGCCGACGCCGGTGCGCGCGCCGGCTTGCGCGAGGGCGACGTGATTCTTTCAGTCGCCAATGTCGACATCCAGAACGTGCGTGAGTTCGAAGCTGCGGTGGCCAAGGCCGACCGCAGCAAGCCGATCAATATGCTGGTGCAGCGGGGCGAATTGGTGCAGTTCGTACTGGTCCGGCCGCCCCGCTGATCGGGTCGATGGCAGGAAAAGCCCCAACCCGCAGTCAGGTTTGGGGCTTTTTTGCGACGGCTTGACGGGCCGCGCTGAATTCACCGATGGCGGTGCGCGCTCCTCTTTGCGAGGAGCTAATACCGATTTGGATAGAATTGGCGCCTCGAAAATCTGTTTATCTGAATATCGAACGCCTTTGCCACCACGATGTGGCACGTTTCGCGGCAATCCACCGGAAGTCCACAAGCGCATGGCAAGTTGTTCAGAATCTATCGCATCGAAATTGTTAATAAGCTGTTGATAAATATTCGTTGCAGCGTCACAACGACGCCGGCACCGCGAACTTGGGTCATCCGCCGACGCGCTTTTTGCCTACAATGAAGGCCCAACTATCGCAGTTGCCATAGATTGTTGGTTGAGGGCGCGTCATATCACTGGCGCGCCCTTTTTTCATGTGCGCTTACTGCTAAGTCAAATACTTGCCTGCATTCGTTGATGGACCACATCAGAAATTTTTCAATCATTGCGCACATCGATCATGGCAAGTCCACGCTCGCTGATCGTCTCATCGCGCGCTGCGGTGGTCTGTCTGATCGCGAGATGAGCGAGCAGGTGCTCGACTCGATGGACATCGAGAAAGAGCGGGGGATAACCATCAAGGCGCAGACCGCCGCGCTGCAGTACACCGCACGCAATGGACAGGTCTACAACCTCAATCTGATCGACACGCCGGGCCACGTCGACTTCTCTTATGAAGTGTCGCGCTCTCTGTCGGCATGCGAAGGTGCGCTGCTCGTCGTCGATGCCTCGCAAGGTGTCGAAGCGCAGACGGTGGCCAACTGCTACACCGCGCTCGATTTGGGCGTCGAGGTGCTGCCAGTGCTCAACAAGATGGATTTGCCGCAGGCCGATCCTGACAACGCCAAGGCCGAGATCGAGGACGTGATCGGCATCGACGCATCGGATGCCATCGCCATCTCGGCCAAGACCGGCATGGGCATCGACGATGTGCTCGAGCAGATCGTCGCCAAGGTGCCGGCGCCGCGTGGCCAGCCCAACGCGCCACTGCGCGCCATGATCATCGATTCTTGGTTCGACTCCTATGTGGGTGTCGTCATGCTGGTGCGCGTGGTCGATGGCCGGCTGCAAAAGGGTGAGCGCTTCAAGATGATGGCCACCGGTGCCGCCTACGAAGCCAACAACCTGGGCGTATTCACGCCGGCCACGCTGCCGCGCGACGAATTGAAGGCCGGCGAGGTGGGCTACATCATTGCCGGCATCAAGGAATTGAAGGCGGCCAAGGTGGGCGACACCATCACGCTGGAGAAAAAGCTGCCCAACAACCTGGGCCCGGCTGAGAAGGCGCTGCCGGGCTTCAAGGAGATCCAGCCGCAGGTGTTTGCCGGCCTGTACCCGACCGAGGCTAACCAGTACGACGCGCTGCGCGACTCGCTGGAAAAACTGCAGCTCAACGATGCTTCGCTGCACTTCGAGCCCGAAGTCAGCCAGGCGCTGGGCTTTGGCTTTCGCTGCGGCTTTCTCGGCCTGCTGCACATGGAGATCGTGCAGGAGCGGCTGGAGCGCGAGTTCGACCAGGACCTGATCACCACCGCGCCGAGCGTGGTCTATCAGGTGGAGAAGGCCGACGGCGAAGTGCTGATGGTGGAAAACCCATCGAAGATGCCCGACCAGGGCAAGATCAACGAGATCCGCGAGCCCATCGTCACCGTGCACCTGTACATGCCGCAGGAATACGTCGGCCCGGTGATGACGCTGGCCAACCAGAAGCGCGGCGTGCAGCTCAACATGGCCTACCACGGGCGCCAGGTCATGCTGACCTACGAGCTGCCGCTCGGCGAAATCGTGCTCGACTTCTTCGACAAGCTCAAAAGCGTGTCGCGCGGCTACGCCAGCATGGACTACGAGTTCAAGGAATACCGCCCGTCCGACGTCGTCAAGGTCGACATCCTGCTCAACGGCGAGAAGGTCGATGCGCTGTCGATCATCGTGCACCGCAGCCAGAGCCAGTACCGCGGCCGGGCCGTGGCGGCCAAGATGCGCGAGATCATCAGTCGCCAGCAGTTCGATGTCGCCATCCAGGCAGCGATCGGTGCCAACGTGATCGCGCGCGAGAACATCAAGGCGCTGCGCAAGAACGTGCTGGCAAAATGCTATGGCGGCGACATCACCCGCAAACGCAAGCTATTGGAAAAGCAGAAGGCAGGCAAGAAGCGCATGAAGCAGATTGGTTCGGTTGAGGTGCCCCAGGAAGCGTTCCTGGCCATTCTGCAGGTGGAGGATTGATGCCGATCCTGACCGCCATCATCCTCGCCGCCTTCGTCGGCTACGGCGCCTCATGGTACTTCGGCGCCATCGAGGGCAACTTCGCGCTGCTGCTGTTCATGGCCACCGTGGTCACTGGTGTCTACTGGCTGGCCGAGCGCTTCATCTTCCTGCCGCGCCGTCAGGCCGCTGCCGCCGCGCTGCAGCAACAGGCCGACCAGCGCCGCACCGAGCTGGCCGCGCAGGGCATCACGCAGGTCGACGAGGGCGACATGGCGCGCGCGCGCGAGCGCGTGCTGGCGCAGCCCTGGTGGCTCGACTGGACGGCCGGGCTGTTCCCCGTGATCCTGATCGTGTTCGCGCTGCGCTCGTTTGTGTTCGAGCCGTTCAAGATCCCGTCCGGCTCCATGATCCCCACGCTGCTGGTGGGCGACCTGATCCTGGTGAACAAGTTCACCTACGGGCTGAAGCTGCCGGTCGTCAATAGCCGCCTGACCGAGGGCAATGCCGTGCAGCGCGGCGACGTCGTGGTTTTTCGCTATCCGCCGCAGCCGAGCGTGGATTACATCAAGCGTGTGGTTGGATTGCCGGGTGACGAGGTGGCGTATCTCAATAAGCGGCTGACCATCAACGGTCAGCCGGTGGCCACCACCGCAGTCTCCGACTTCTTCGACGAGTCGACCATGGAGTACTTCAAGCAGTTCGACGAGCAACTGGGCGTGAAAAATCACCGGATCATCGTTGACGAGCGCCGTCCGGGCTTTGTCGCCGGTGCGTTCGACTTCCAGTACAAGGACAATTGCCGCTACAACGTCGAGGGCGTGACCTGCAAGGTGCCCGAGGGCCAGTATTTCGTGATGGGTGACAACCGCGACAATTCGCTGGATTCGCGCTTCTGGGGTTTCGTGCCCGACCGCAACATCGTCGGCAAGGCCTTCTTCGTGTGGATGAACTTCGGCGACCTCAAGCGCATCGGCTCCTTCAATTGACCTGACGATAAATCAAAAAATGACCTACCAACGCTTTCATTCCCAACGCGGGATCTCGTTCTTCGGCCTGCTGATCGTGGGTGTCCTGCTGGCCTTGCTGGCCATCGTTGGCGCGCGCGTGCTGCCGACCGCGACCGAATTCATGGCGATCCAGAAAGCGGCCAAGAAAGCGGCGGCGGAAGGCGGCACCGTGCCGCAGGTGCGCGCCGCGTTTGATCGCACGGCCGCGGTCGACTACATCAGCTCGATTTCCGGCAAGGACCTGGAGGTGACGAAGGACGGCGACAAGGTCGTGGTGCAGTTCGCCTACGACAAGGAAATCCCCTTGGCCGGCCCGGCCTACCTGCTGCTCAAGTACCGCGGCTCATCGGCCGGTGGCTACAACTGAACGCGCCAGGCCACCCGGGCCCGCGGTGAGCGCGCCCGTCACCCTGCAGGCGCTGCAACAGCGCCTGCAGCACCAGTTTGCGAACCAGTCCCTGCTTGAGCAGGCACTGACGCACCGCAGCTTCTCGGCCGACCACAACGAGCGCCTGGAGTTTCTAGGCGATTCGGTGCTCAACCTCGCGGTGGCCCACATGCTTTACCAGGCGCTCGGCAGCGGCGCCGAGGGCGATCTGTCGCGCCTGCGCGCCCAACTGGTACGGCAAGACAGCCTGCACCGCCTGGCGCTGGACTTGGGTTTTGCTCCCTTGCTGCGGCTGGGCGCCGGCGAGGTGAGTTCGGGCGGCCAGCGGCGGCCCTCCATCCTGGCTGACGCGCTCGAAGCGATCATCGGCGCGGTGTACCTCGACGGTGGCCCGCTGGCGGCCGACGCGCTGGTGCGCCGCCTGTTCGAGCGCGTCGAGATTTCCCCCGCCACCTCGGCCGCCGCCAAGGACGCCAAGACCGCCTTGCAGGAGTGGCTGCAGGGGCGCAAGATGCGGCTGCCGCAGTATGAAGTGGCGCGCGTGCTGGGCGCCGCGCACCGCCAGACTTTCGAGGTGGTGTGCCAGGTGGCCGCGCTGGGCCTGGAAGCCAGCGGGCAAGGCGTGTCGCGCCGCGCTGCCGAGCAGGCCGCCGCCGCCGCCATGCTGCAGCAATTGCAGAATACCCAGACATGAATACTCCTGAAAAAATAGCTGCTGACGCTGATCCGGCAAGCGCTGGCGGCCCGTTGGGCATAAATTCTCCGGCGGCGGGGCAACGCTGCGGCGTGATCGCCATCGTCGGCAAACCCAACGTCGGCAAGTCCACGCTGCTCAACGCGCTGGTCGGGCAAAAGATCAGCATCACCAGCCGCAAGGCGCAAACCACGCGCCACCGCATCACCGGTATCCGCACGCTGCCGGATGGCGACGGCGGTGGCACGCAGTTCATCTTTGTCGACACGCCCGGCTTCCAGACTCGGCACAGCACGGCGCTCAACAAGTCGCTCAACCGCACGGTGCTGGGCGCCATCGATGGCGTCGATCTGGTGCTGTTCGTGGTCGAGGCCGGCAGCTTCACGCTGGGCGACGCCAAGGTGCTGGCGCTGCTGCAGCCGGGCACGCCGACGCTGCTGGTGGCCAACAAGCTCGACACCGTGCACCGCCGCGCCGAAATCGCGCCCTGGCTGCGCGACATGCAAGAGCGCCACCCGTTTGCCGAATTCGTGCCCATGTCGGCCAAGAACCCGAAGGACGTGCAGCGGCTGCTGCAGATTTGCGAGCGCTACTTGCCCGAGCAGCCTTGGTGGTACGGCGAGGACGAGCTGACCGACAAGAGCGAGAAATTCCTCGCCAGCGAGGTGGTGCGCGAAAAATTGTTCCGCCTGACCGGCGACGAATTGCCCTACACCTCCACCGTCGTCATCGAAAAGTTCGACGAAGAGAAAAGCAAGCAGCACGGCCGCATGGTGCGCATTGCCGCCACCATCGTGGTCGAGCGCGACGGCCACAAGGCCATGGTGATCGGCGAGAAGGGCGAGCGCCTCAAGCGCATCGGCACCGAGGCGCGGCAGGAGCTGGAAAAGCTCATGGATTGCAAGGTGTTCCTCGAACTCTGGGTCAAGGTGCGCTCAGGCTGGGCCGACGATGAAGCGCGCGTGCGCAGCTTCGGCTACGAGTAATCCGAACGCTGCGCCCATGCGCCTCTGGACGCTGCACCCGCGCCACCTTGATCCGCAGGGCCTGGTCGCGCTGTGGCGCGAAGCATTGCTGGCGCAGGCTGTGCTGTTCGGTCGCACGCGCGGCTACACGCGCCACCCGCAATTGCAGCGCTTTGCCGAACACGCCGCTCCGCTGGACGCCGTGGGCGCCTACCTGACGGCGGTGGCAGAAGAAGCAAGCGCGCGCGGCTATCGCTTCGATGCGAGCAAGATCGATCGCCCCTCGGCGCAAGCCGCGCCCATCACCGCCACCACCGGGCAGATCGAGCACGAATGGCGCCACCTGGGCGCCAAGCTGGCCGCGCGCAACACCGACTGGCACGCGCGTTGGGTCGCTGCCGGCCAGCCGGCGGCGCACCCGCTGTTCAACGTGGCGCCTGGCCCGGTGCAGGACTGGGAGCGCCCGTGAAGCGCGTCACGCACGAGCCCGGCTACGTGCTGCACCACTACGACTGGAGCGAATCCAGCGTCATCGTCGAAGCCTTCACGCGCGCGCACGGCCGCGTGGCGCTGGTCGCCAAGGGCGCCAAGCGGCCGTCGTCCAACTTTCGCCCGGTGCTATTGCCTTTGCAGCAGCTTGCGCTGAGCTGGGGCGGCGATGCGGAGATTCGCACGTTGAAAAGCGCCGAGTGGGGCGGCGGCCAGGTGATGCCCACGGGCGATGCGCTGCTCTCCGGCTATTACGCCAACGAACTGCTCATGCGCCTGCTGGCGCGTGAAGACGCCCACCCGCGCCTGTTCGACGCCTACGCGGCGCTGGTGCATGTGCTGGCCTCGCACGAGGCCGAGCCACTGGCTGCCGCCGCGCTGCGCGCTTTCGAGTTGTTGCTGCTGCGCGAGACCGGCCACCTGCCCGCGCTCGACGCGCAGACACTCACCTTCGCCCCCTTGAGCGACGACGAGCGCTACCGACTGGTGGCCGAAGGCGGCCTGCGCGCCGCCCACGCCGACGACAGCGCCTGGCTGCATGGCGCCCATTGGCGCGCATTGACGGCCGCGCTGGCCGACGAAGCGCCGCTGTCGGCCACGCTGAACACCGTGGCCGAACTGCCCGGCGATGCGCGCGCCCAGTTGCGCCAGCAGTTGCGTGAGCTGCTCCACTACCATTGCGGCGTCGGCACGCTGCGCACGCGGCAGTTGCTGATGGACATACAGGCCCTGTCGTGAACACCACCACCCAGCTCTCCGTCAACGTCAACAAGGTCGCGCTGGTGCGCAACACGCGGCACCTGGGCATTCCCAGCGTCACGCGCGCGGCCGAGCTGTGCCTGCAGGCCGGCGCCCACGGCATCACCGTGCACCCGCGCCCCGACGAGCGCCACATCCGCGCCGCCGACGTGCGCGAGCTGGCCGCGCTGATGAAGCAATGGCCCGGCCGCGAATACAACATCGAAGGCAACCCGACGCAGAACCTGATGGCCTTCATCCGCGAAGTGCGTCCGCAGCAAGCCACCTTCGTGCCCGACAGCGAAGACCAGTTCACCAGCGACCACGGCTGGGACTTGGCCGACGCAGCGGTGCGCGAGCGCCTTCGCCCGCTGATCGAAGAATGCCGCGCCCTGGCGGTGCGCGTCAGCCTGTTCATGGACCCGGCGCCCGAGCTGATGGTCTGGGCCAACGAGGTCGGCGCCGACCGCGTCGAGCTGTATACCGAGCCGTACGCCGCCGCTTGGGGTCAGCCCGCCGCGCGCCAGCAGCAGCTGATCGCCTACGCCCGCGCCGCGCAGGCAGCGCTCACCAACGGTCTGGGTGTCAACGCCGGCCACGACCTGAATCGCGACAACCTCACCGAATTCCTGCGCGCCGTACCCGGCGTGGCCGAAGTCTCCATCGGCCATGCGCTGATCGCTGATGCGCTGGAGCTGGGCTACGCGGCCACCGTGAGCGAGTATCTGCGCTGCATCGCCGAAGCGTATAAAGACTCTTGATTTGATAGCTGCCCGCGCTTGATGGACAAGCGCCAGCGGCCGATTTTTTTCCCAACCCAATGATCCACGGCATCGGCACCGACATCTGCGACATCCGTCGCATCCGCGCCAGCTTCGAGCGCCATGGCGAGCGCTTTGCGCAAAAAATCCTGTCCGACGCCGAACTCGCCGCCTGGCGCCGCCGCAGCGCGCGCTGGCCGGATCGCGGCGTGCGTTATCTGGCCACGCGCTTTTCCGCCAAGGAGGCGTTCAGCAAGGCGATTGGCCTGGGGATGCGCCTGCCCATGCACTGGCGGCTGTGCGAAATCGCCAACCGGCCGAGCGGCGAGCCCTTCATCGTGCTGCACGGCGGGCTGAAGGACTGGTTCGACGCCCAGCACCTGATGGCGCACATCACCGTGACGGACGAGAGCGAATACGCCGCGAGCTTTTGCGTGGTCGAGAAGACGGCGCGCGATTTCAAGTGAAAACCGGCCTCAGCGCTTGTATGACAAGCGCAAGCAGCTATTAAAAACGCAGTGATCTGACCTTCAACATGCAGCACGCCCCCCTCATCATCGACATCGCCGGCACCGCGTTGACCGACGACGACCGCCGGCGCCTGGCGCATCCGCTGGTCGGCGGCCTGATCCTGTTTGCGCGCAACTGGCAAAGCCGGGCGCAACTGTCGCAGCTCAGCGCCGACATCAAGCGCCTGCGGCCCGATCTGCTGATCTGCGTCGATCACGAAGGCGGCCGCGTGCAGCGCTTTCGCACCGATGGCTTCACGCACCTGCCGCCCATGCGCGCGCTGGGCGAGTTGTGGATGCAGGATGCGATGCGCGCGCAGGACGCGGCCAGCGCCTGCGGTTACGTGCTGGCGGCCGAGCTGCGCGCCTGCGGGGTCGATTTCAGCTTCACCCCCGTGCTCGATCTCGACTGGGGCCCGAGCGGCGTCATTGGCGACCGTGCCTTTCACGCCGATGCGCGCGTGGTGACGATGCTCGCCAAAAGCCTGACGCACGGCCTGCTGCGCGCCGGGATGGCGCATTGCGGCAAACACTTTCCTGGTCACGGCTTCACGGCCGCCGATTCGCACACCGACGCGCCGCGCGATACGCGTTCGCTCAAGGCCATCTTGCAGGACGACGCCGCGCCCTACGGCTGGCTGGGCAGCACGCTCACCGCCGTCATGCCGGCGCATGTGATCTATCCCAAGGTCGACAGTCGCCCCGCCGGCTTTTCTGCGCGCTGGCTGCAGGCCATCCTGCGCGGGCGGCTCGGCTTTGGCGGCGCCATCGTCAGCGACGATTTGAGCATGGAAGGCGCGCGCCGCATCGACGGCCGCACGCTGACGCCGACCGAAGCCGTGCTGGCCGCGCTCGACGCCGGGTGTGACCTGGCGCTGCTGTGCAACCAGTCGCTCGGCAACGGCAGCGTGATCGACGACACCATCGACGGTCTGGCCCAGGCGCAGCTCAGCGGCCGCTGGCAGCCCCGACCGGCCAGCGAGGCGCGCCGCCTGGCGCTGCTGCCCGCCGCGCCGGCCGCCGATTGGGACACCCTGATGCGCACGCCGGATTACCTGCGCGCGCTGGCGCTCATTCCCTGAAAAGGCGCCAAAATGGCGGCAGATGAACTTTCGCCACCCCGCGCAATCTGACTGGGCATGAATCCCATGTCTTACCAAAGCCTGCCACCGCCTTCCGCCAGCGCCGCCAACGGGCTGGATCGCCTGTTCGCCCGCGTCATGGGCTGGGTGGTGTGGGGCGTGCTCGCGCTGATGGGGCTGGTGTTTGCGCTCAGCCTGTTCGTCTGGCTGACGGCCATGGTGCTGGTCAGCCTGGTTGCCAGCGTGTTCACCGGCCGCCCCGCCGCCGTGACCATGCTGTGGCGCCGCTACCGCGCCATGACGCAAGGCCGCTGGCCGCAGCGCCAACCCGCCAGCAGCACCCCGCGCGCCGACGCCGCGCAAAGCACCGGCGCCTCCATGCCCACCGGCGTGCAGGACGTGCGCTGGCGCGAAGTGGCGCCCGCCAGTGAAGCGACCGACGCCCCGCGCCACCCCTGATTCGCTCTCGTTTTGAGAGCTGCCAGCGCTTGATGGAAAAGCGCTGGCGGCCTGTTTGATGCGAAATCAGGCGGCGCGGTGAGCCCACGCTCTACATCGCCTCATCCGCTCGGCTAAGATGATTCCGGGGTCGGCCCACGCGCAGGGTGCGCCGCCGTACCGTTGCACGACAACACCGGAGACAAGACCATGGCCGCCACCGACAGCGCCGCGTTCACGCGGGCGCGCGACTTTCTGCTTGCGCACCGCACCGACTACGACACCGCCTACCGCGACTTCCGCTGGCCGCAACTGACCGAGTTCAACTGGGCGCTCGATCACTTCGACCCCCTGGCGCGCGGCAACGACGCCACCGCACTGCACATCGTCGAGGAAGACGGCCGCGAGACGCGGCGCAGCTTTGCCGAGTTGAGCGCACGCTCCGACCAGGTCGCCAACTGGCTGCGCGCCCAAGGCGTCAAGCGCGGCGACCGCGTGCTGCTGATGCTCGGCAACGAGTTGGCGCTGTGGGAGCTGATGCTGGCCTGCATCAAGCTCGGCGCCGTGATGATCCCCGCCACCATGCTGCTGACGCCCGAAGACCTGCGCGACCGGCTGGAGCGCGGCGGCGTCAAGCACGTGGCGGTGGCCAGCGAGCAGGCCGCCAAGTTCGCCGACCTGCCCGGGCGCTACACGCGCATCACCGTCGGCGCCGCCGTGCCCGGCTGGCTGCGCTTTGAAGACAGCGCCAGCGCGCCCACCGCCTTCACCCCCGATGGGCCGACGCAGGCGACCGACCCGCTGCTGCTGTACTTCACCAGCGGCACCACGTCGAAACCGAAGCTGGTGCTGCACACGCACCAGAGCTACCCGGTGGGGCATCTCAGCACCATGTACTGGATAGGGCTGCAGCCGGGTGACGTGCACCTCAACATCTCATCGCCGGGCTGGGCCAAGCATGCGTGGAGCTGCTTTTTCGCGCCCTGGAACGCGGGCGCCGCCATCTTCATCTACAACTACGCGCGCTTTTCGGCGCCGGCGCTGCTGGGCGTGCTGGAAAAATACAAGGTCAACAGCCTGTGCGCGCCGCCCACCGTGTGGCGCATGCTGATCCAGGAAGATCTGGCCGCTTGGAAGGATCGCCTGGCGCTGCGCGAAGTCATCGGCGCCGGCGAGCCGCTCAACCCCGAGATCATCGACCGCGTGCAAGACGCCTGGGGCCTCACGCTGCGCGACGGCTTCGGCCAGACCGAGACCACGGCGCAGATCGGCAACCCGCCCGGCTTGCCGGTCAAGGCCGGCTCCATGGGCCGCCCGCTGCCGGGCTATGAGGTCGTGCTGCTCGACGTCGACGACAACCCGGCGGCCGAGGGCGAGTTGGCGCTGAACCTGGCGCTGCGCCCGCTCGGCCTGATGGTCTGCTACGAAGACAGCCCCGAGAAGACCGCCGAAGTCATGCGCCAGGGCTGCTACCGCACCGGCGACACCGCCACGCGCGACGCCGACGGCTACATCACCTTTGTCGGCCGCGCCGATGACGTGTTCAAGGCCAGCGACTACCGCATCAGCCCGTTCGAGCTGGAAAGCTGCCTGATCGAACACCCGGCGGTGACCGAAGTGGCCATCGTGCCCAGCCCCGACCCGGTGCGCCTGGCCGTGCCCAAGGCCTTCGTCACCCTGGCGCCCGGCCAGCAGCCGTCACCCGAGCTGGCGCAGGCCATCTTCGGCTTCGCGCGCGAGCGCCTGGCGCCCTACAAGCGCGTGCGCCGCCTGCAGTTTGTGACCGAGTTGCCCAAGACCATCAGCGGCAAGATTCGCCGCGTGCAGATGCGCAAGCAGGAGAGCGAGCGCGGCGAGGGCGCGCGGGTGCAGCACGAATATTTCGAGGACGATTTTCCAAGCTTTCGCAACTGATTTGGGCGCTGGCGCACGTCCAATGTGCGCCAGTAGCTATGAAAAATGGAGCGATCAGGCTCAAGCCTCGTGCCGCAACGCGGGGAAGAGAATCACGTCCCGGATGCTCGGCGAATCGGTCAGCAGCATCATGAAGCGATCAATCCCCACGCCGCAGCCGCCGGTGGGCGGCATGCCGTATTCCAGCGCGCGGATGAAGTCGGCGTCGTAGAACATCGCCTCGTCGTCGCCCGCGTCCTTGGCGTTGGCCTGGGCGGAGAAGCGGGCGGCCTGGTCTTCGGCGTCGTTCAGCTCTGAGAAGCCGTTGGCCATCTCGCGGCCGGTGATGTAGAGCTCAAAGCGCTCGGTCACCTCGGGCCGCGCATCGTTGGCGCGCGCCAGCGGGCTGATCTCGGTCGGGTGCTCCATGATGAAGGTGGGCGCCCAAAGTTCGGACTCGACCGCTTCCTCGAAATACATCACCTGCAGGCTGGGCAGGCTGCGGGCAGAAAGCTTGTCCTTTTCTTCGCTCAGGCCCAGCTTTTTCAAGCGGCTGATGAGTTCGGCTGCGTCATCGACGTGCGCGCCGATGTCGGTGTGTGCGTGGATCGCCTCGCGGATGGTCATGCGCGCAAACGGCTGGCTCAGATCGACTTCGCGGCCCTGGTATTGCAGCTGCAGCGAGCCCACGGCCCGTTGCGCCGTGTCGCGCAGCAACTCTTCCGTAAACCTCATCAAGTCCTGGTAGTTCCAGTACGCCGCGTAGAACTCCATCATCGTGAACTCGGGGTTGTGCCGCACGCTGATGCCTTCGTTGCGAAAGCTGCGGTTGATCTCAAACACCCGCTCAAAGCCGCCGACGATCAGGCGCTTCAGATACAGCTCGGGCGCGATGCGCAAGAACATCTGCTGATCGAGCGCGTTGTGGTGCGTGACAAACGGCTTGGCGTTGGCGCCGCCGGGAATCGGGTGCAGCATGGGTGTTTCCACTTCCATGAAGCCGTTGTCGGTCATGAAGCCGCGCATGGCGGCCAGCGTGGCGCTGCGGGCGGCAAAGCGCGCGCGCGCGGCCTCGTCCATGATCAGGTCGACATAGCGCTGGCGGTACTTCAGCTCCTGATCCTGCATGCCGTGGA
>JAGOVZ010000232.1 GCA_018060485.1 Ottowia sp.
ATCTCGCGCGCCAGATCGGTCACGCGCGTCTTGTCGGCTGTCTTGTCGCCGCTGGAATAGGGCTTGGCCGCGGGGTCGCAATCTTTCAGATCGAAGCCCTTGCCGCCAATTGGCACCTGCCAGCGCGCAGCGTCGTGGCTTGCCTGAGCATCGGTCTTCTTCGCCATGCGGGCGTCTCCAGATTTGATTGACGTTTACGTAAACGTCATATTATGCGGGGTGCCATGAAAAAAGGCCAGCCGATCGCGCGGCTGGCCTGATGTTCGGCCTTGGGCGGCGAAGCCTATTTGTACAGGATTTGCGGCAGCCACAGGCCGATCTGCGGAAACACGTACAGCAGCACGATGGCCAGAATCTGGATGCCCATGAAGGGCAGCATGCCCAGGAAGATCTGGTTCAGCGTGACGTGTGGCGGACTGACGCCCTTGAGATAGAACGCCGCCATGGCCACTGGCGGACTGAGGAAAGCCGTTTGCAGGTTGAGCGCCACCAGCAGGCCGAAAAACAGCGGGTCGACGCCAAAGTTGTCCAGCAGCGGCACGAAGATGGGCATGAAGATGACGATGATCTCGGTCCACTCGAGCGGCCAGCCCAGGATGAAGATGATGACCTGCGTCAGGATCAGGAACTGGGTCTTGCTGAGGTTCATGCCCAGCACCCACTGTTCCACCAGTTCCTGGCCGCCCAGCAAGGCGAAGGCGGCCGAGAAAATGGCCGAACCGACGAACAGCCAGCACACCATGGCCGACGTCTTGGCCGTGAGGTAGACGCTTTCCTTGACTTCGCCTTGCAGGCCAGCCTGCCGATAGCCCACCACGCACCAGACGCCGATCCCCGCCACGGCCAGCCAGCCCAGCCAGGGCGGCACCGGCGACGCGTTCGATTCCCCGCGGCCGAGCAGAAACCAGCCAATCGCCACCAGCGCCGGCACCCACAGCAGCAGCCACAAGGCCAGCGTGGCGCCGACGCGGCCTTTGCGTTTGCCGACGAGCGCGTAGATGCAGGCCAGCACGTAGCCGCCGAATGCGCCCACGGCCGCCGCCTCGGTCGGCGTTGCCAGTCCGAACACGATGGAGCCCAGCACGCTCAGGATCAGGATCACCAGCGGGAAGAAGCTGGACAGCAGCATCTTGAAGATTTCCAGCCGGTTGAAGTTGAGCAACGCGTAGTACGCCAGCAGCGCGAGCGCGCCCAAGCCGACGGCGATCCAGTAGCCGCGTGGGGCGCTGGGGGGCTCGGCGGCGCTGGTCTGCGGTATCGGCGTCGCGCTGGCGCCGCCGGGCGGCGCGCCAACCGCAGGAGGCTCGGCCAGGCTGCCAGCGGCGGTGGGCGCCTCCGTTGCGGGGGCGGCGCCTGGCGGTTCGGCCAGACCGCTGGCGTCGCTCGCGGCGGCCGGGGTGTCGCTGCTGTCGGGCGGCTCGGCCAATCCACCGTCCGCAGGGGGCGACGGCTCGGTCGGTGGCTCCGCCAGACCGCTGCCGGATGGCGCAGCGGCTTCGCCGCTGCCGGGTGGCTCGGCCAGACCACCCTGGCTGCTGGTCGCTTCACCGCCAGCGCCCATGCGCTCAAGCCCGGCGGGCACTTCATCCACGCGCTCTTCCGCCGTGAAAAGCTGGTAACTCCAGAACGCCATCGCGGCAAACAGCAGGGCGGGCACCAGCGCGACGAACAATTGCTTGCGCAGATAGTTTTTTTCCGCCGCCGAATCGCCTCGGCGCAGCGTGCGCAGCATGAAGCCCATGGCGCCCTGTTCGTTGCGCGCGCCCAGGCTGACCAATGGCGCCGGCAGCGCCACCAGCCGATCGCTGGCGCTCAGCGGCGGCGCCCAGGCGGGCTTGAGCTTGGCGACGATGATGACGTACAGCACGTACAGGCCGGCCAGCATGAGGCCGGGGAAGAACGCGCCCGCGTACAACTGCACCACCGACACGCCCGCCGTGGCGCCGTACACGATCAGCAGCACCGAAGGTGGAATCAGGATGCCCAGGCAGCCGCCCGCCGTGATGGCGCCGGCCGACAGCGGCACGCTGTAGCCGGCGCGCAGCATGGCCGGCAGCGCCAGCAGGCCCATCAAGGTGACCACGGCGCCGACGATGCCGGTGGCGGTGGCAAACACCGCGCAGGTGACCAGCGTGGCCACCGCCAGCGACCCCGGCACGCGCGCCATCGACAGGTGCAGGCTGTGAAACAGCTTCTGGATCAGGTTGGCGCGCTCGACCAGATAGCCCATGAAGACGAACAGCGGCACGGCAATCAG
This sequence comes from Ottowia sp., assembly GCA_018060485.1. Lineage (GTDB taxonomy): Bacteria > Pseudomonadota > Gammaproteobacteria > Burkholderiales > Burkholderiaceae_C > Ottowia. Next base: position 2,258 of record JAGOVZ010000232.1, read on the forward strand.
CACGTCGTTGCCCATCACCTTGAAGGCCGACTGCACCATCAGGTCCAGCGTGCGGTGCCAGTCGCGGTCGTAGGCCAGCCAGGTGAACAGCATGCCCATGCCCATCAGCGTGAAGGCGGTGGGAAAGCCCAGCATGATCGCCACCACCACCAGCGACAGCATGAGCAGGCCGACGTGGCCGTTGGTGATCTTCTCGACGCTGACCAGCATGCCCAGCGCGGCGGCGATGATCAGCGCCATCAGCGTGAAGCCGAACCACAGTTCCTTGCGCAGCTTCATGCCTTGTGCTCCTGCTGCGCCACAACATACTGGTCCAGCGCCTGAATGTCTTCGTCCTTCACGTGCACCATCTCTTTGAGCTTGTCGACGTCGACTTCTTCCACGTCCTCGTCGCGCGCTGGCCAGGCGCCAGTGCGCAGGCAGATGACGCAGCGGATGATTTCGACGATGCCTTGCAGCAGCAGGATGCCGCCCGACAGCGGAATGACGAACTTGAACGGGTAGACCGGCAGCGGGTCGGCGTTGAAGGTCTGCTCGCGAATCGCCAGCGATTCCTGCGCATAGCTCCAGCCGGCCCAGGTCAGCGCCACGATGCCGGGCAGGAAGAACACGATGTAGAGCAGCAGGTCAATGGTGGCCTGCGTGCGCGGCTTGAAGAAGCCGTACAGCACGTCGCCGCGCACGTGGCCGTTCTTCGACAGCGTGTAGGCGCCGGCGGTCATGAACAGCGTGCCGTACAGCATGATCTGCGCGTCCAGCATCCAGGCGTGCGGCTTGTTCATGACATAGCGGGAAAACACTTCCCAGCTGATCAGCAGCGTCAGCCCGACGATGGTCCAGGCAAACACCTTGCCAATCCAGGTGGAAAGCCGGTCAACGGCGAGCAACAGGTTCTGCATTCACCAAACTCCTGGCGGGCGCGTGCGCCGCGCCGCCGATGGAAGATTTCAAGCTTTTCATGCTCTCAGCGCTTGCTGGATCAGCGCAGGCAGCTATCAAAACAATAGTTATCGAGTTTCGGCCTGGTCGGCTCGCAGTGCCTTCGCAGCCCTTACACGACAAGGGCGCCCTCGTGAGCGCCCCTGTTCGCCGGCATGCAGGACCGGGCGAGCGCCGCCCCCGCCGCATCAGCTCTTCTTGCCGCTGAAGTAGTGGTTGTAGGCCATCTTCAGATCGACCGAATAGTCGTTCTGCCACTGGCCGGCGCGCTCCGCGAACTGGCGCTGCGAATCCAGCACCTTCTTGAACAACGGGTTCTCGGCCGACTTCTTGGCCACGGTCTTGTCCCACGAGGCGAGCTGCGCACGCAGGATGGCGTCCGGCGTCTTGTAGAACTTCACGCCGGCTTTTTTCAGCTCGATGTAGTCCTTGGAGTTGCGATCGATCGCCTTCCAGCTCATGTCGGCGCTGGCGGCCTGCACGGCGTAGTCGACGATGGAGCGCAACTCCTGCGGCAGCGCGCGGTACTTCGGCCCGTTGAACAGGATTTCGAACTGTTCGGCGCTCTGGTGGAAGCTCTGCAGCATGCAGTTCTTCGCCACGTCTGCAAAACCGAGCACGCGGTCGGACGAGGCGTTGTTGAACTCTGCCGCGTCAATCAGGCCGCGGTCCAGCGCCGGCACGATCTCGCCGCCGGGCAGCGGGTTGACGGCCACGCCCATGTCGGTGAACACGTCGACCGCCAGGCCGACGGTGCGGAACTTCAGGCCCTTCATGTCGGCGGCCTTGGCCACCGGC
>JAGOVZ010000054.1 GCA_018060485.1 Ottowia sp.
TGGCGGGTGTGAAGCTCGGCGGCGCGCGGCAGATCGAATGCACCATCAACGGCCTGGGCGAGCGGGCGGGCAACTGCTCGCTGGAAGAGATCGTGATGGCGGTGAAGACGCGCAAGGATTACTTTGGCCTTGATGTCGGCATCGACACGTCGCAGATCGTGCCCGCCAGCAAGATGGTCAGCCACACCACTGGCTTCGTGGTGCAGCCTAACAAGGCCGTGGTGGGCGCCAACGCCTTTGCGCACGCCAGCGGCATCCACCAAGACGGCGTTTTGAAGGCGCGCGACACCTACGAAATCATGCGCGCCGAAGACGTGGGCTGGAGCGCCAACAAGATCGTGCTGGGCAAGCTCTCGGGCCGTAACGCTTTCAAGCAGCGCTTGCAGGAGTTGGGCGTGATGCTTGAATCCGAAGGCGAAATCATGGCGGCCTTTGCCAAGTTCAAGGAACTGGCCGACCGCAAGAGCGAGATCTTCGACGAGGACATCCTGGCGCTGGTGGGCGATGAAAGCGTCACGCCCGAGAAGGAGCATTTCGGTTTTCTGTCGCTCGCGCAGCGCAGCGAAACCGGTGAGATGCCGCACGCCGAAATCGTGTTCACCGTAGGCGGGCAGGAAGTGCGCGGCCAGTCCGACGGCAACGGGCCGGTCGATGCGTCGCTGAAAGCCATCGAATCGCACGTGAAAAGCGGCGCCGAGATGATTCTGTACTCGGTCAACGCCATCAGCGGTTCGACCGAGAGCCAGGGCGAGGTCACCGTGCGGCTGCAAAACTCGGGCCGTGTCGTGAATGGAGTGGGTGCCGACCCCGACATCGTGGTCGCGTCGGCCAAGGCTTATCTGAGCGCCCTCAACAAGTTACACGACAAATCTGATCGGGTGGCGGCGCAAGGCTAGGGTTAATACCGATAACTGTTACATCGGTTGAGGAAAGAGACGCAAGTCAATGATATTGCGTCTCTTTTTTTGTTTGAGTACACTTTCGCATCATTGGCGGCTCGGCTTGTTGGGGGATTGCGATGCGTGGTGCGTTCAAACGGCGTCTGGCGCCTGTGTGGCGGGGGGTCGGCCTGCTGTCGGCCAGCCTGATCCTGAGTCTCACCACGCTGGCGCCGGCCGCCGCGGCACCGGCCAAGAAGGCCAAGGCCGCCGACGCGCGGCCCGCCGCCAAGGCCAAACCCGCCGCGCCCAGCAAGTCCACGGCCGCCAAGCCCGCCAGCAAACAGGTTGCCGCCAAGGCGACCAGCGGCAAGGCGGCGAAGACCGCGCCCCAAGTGGCGGCCAAGGGCAAGGCCGCCAAGGCCGATGTGCAAGAAGCCAAGGCCAGCAAGCGCGACCGCGGTGGCAAGTCGGCCAAGCGCGCCTTTGCCGAGGAGCGGCGCGGCGGAAAAACGAACGTTGCGCGTGGCAGCGACCGCGTGCAGCGCACGCTGTCGGCGCGCAACGGCAAGGCGAATGAGCGCGCCGAGCGCCTGGCCGCGCGCGAGACGCGGCTGGCGATTCGCACCGTCGCCCATGTGCCGCAGGAGGCGCGGCCGGCACGCCTGTCGTTCGGCCAGCTGGCGGGCCTGCGCGGGGTGGAAGACCCGCTGGAGTTGAAGTCGAGCGTGGCGCTGGTGCTGGACCAGGACACGCACGAAGTGCTGCTCAGCAAGAACGACCACGCGGTGCTGCCAATTGCCTCGCTCACCAAGCTGATGACCGGCCTGATCGTGTCCGATGCGCGCCTGCCGCTGGACGAGATGATCAGCATCACCGAGGACGACATCGACTACGAGAAAGGCAGCCGCTCACGCCTGCCGGTGGGCACCACGCTGACGCGCGGCGAGTTGATGCACCTGGCGCTGATGTCGAGCGAGAACCGCGCTGCGCATGCGCTGGGCCGCACCTTTCCGGGCGGCATGCAGCGCTTTGTCGGCCTGATGAACGCCCGCGCCATGATGCTGGGCATGAAGGACACGCGCTACGTCGAGCCAACCGGCCTGTCGAGCGAGAACCGCTCCAGCGCCTACGACCTGGCGACGCTGGTGAACACGGCCGCGCAAGACCCGCTGCTGCGCCAGCTGTCGACCTCGCAAGGCTATGAAGTGGCGGTGGGCAACCGCGTGCTGCAGTACAACAACACCAACCGGCTGGTGCACAACCCGGACTGGCAGATCGGCCTGCAGAAGACCGGCTACATCTCTGAAGCCGGTCAGTGCCTGGTGATGCAGGCGCGCGTGGCGGGGCGCAAGCTGATCATGGTGTTCCTTGATTCGAGCGGCAAGTACAGCCGCCTGGCCGACGCCGAGCGCGTGCGCCGCTGGGTTGAGTTCGAGCGCGCGCCGACCAACACGGCGGCCAGCAACCCCTACGCGGGCTGAGCGCAGATTTTCAGTCGGTCTGCTTTTAATTTGATAGCTGCTCGCGCTTGATTGGCAAGCGCTGGAGCTCTAAATCATTCAAGAAATTGATGGCGCCGCCAGGCGCCGCGCTCAACCGCGGTCGTCGTGGCCCAGCGCCGTCGAAATCTGCTGCGCCGTCTGCTTGAGCTTGGGCAGCCAGCTGTCGTCCAGCCGGTCGGCGGGCGACGAGATCGACAGGCCGGCCACCAGCTTGCCCTGGTCGTCGTAGATGCCGGCAGCCATGCAGCGCACGCCCAGTTCCAGCTCCTCGTTGTCGCGCGCCACGCCGGACTGGCGGGCACTGACCAGTTCGCGCTCCAGCGCCGGCAGTTGCGTGATGCTGTTGCGCGTGTGGCCGGCCAGACCCGTGCGCGTGGCGTAGGCGCGCACGCGCTGAGCTTCTTCGGCGGCCAGGAACAGCTTGCCGGTGGACGTCAAATGCAGCGGCGCGCGGCCGCCAATGGCGCGCACCACCTGCATGCCGGAGCGTTCGCTGTAGGCGCGCTCGATGTAAACAATCTCGTCCCCCTGGCGCACGCTCAGGTTGACCGGCTGCTGGATCAGGCGGTGCAGATCGCGCATCGGCACCAGCGCGGCGTCGCGCACCGACAGGCGCGCCTTGACCAGGTTGCCCAGCTCCAAAAGGCGCATGCCGAGCCGGTAGCTGCCGGCTTCGGGACGATCAACGAAGCGCCCGATGGTCAGATCGTTCAGGATGCGGTGCGCGGTGGACGGGTGCAGGCCGGTCTGCTCGCTGATGTCCTTGAGCGACATCGAATCCTCGCGCGAAGCCAGCACGTCGATGAGCGAAAACATGCGCTCGATGACCTGGATGGTCGGCGTCTGGTGAACGTCGGGGTTGCCGCGGCGCATGGCAATCAACCGGCCAATCCAGCGGTTGGCGCATCCGGCGCCAGCGCTTCGGGCAGCGCGCCTTGCCAGCTGCCGCTCAGCAGCCGCTGCAGCGGACGAAAACGCGCCTTGTAAGCCATCTTGCCGCTGCCCTCGATCCAGTAACCCAGGTACACATAGGGCAGGCCCAGCGTGCGCGCCTGCTCGATCTGCCACAGGATGTTGTAGGTGCCGTAGCTGGCGCGCGGCTCGGGGTCGTAGAAGGTGTAGACGGCCGACAGGCCATCGCCCAGCACGTCGACGATGGAGACCATGCGCAGGCGGCCCGGGGCGTCGTCCGCGCCTGGTTCGCGGAACTCCACCAGCCGCGAGTTGACGTGGCTTTGCAGCAGAAATTGGGTGTATTGATCGACGCTGTCGTGGTCCATGCCGCCGCCGGAGTGGCGGCCCGACTGGTAGCGCAGGTAGAGCTGATAGTGCTCGGGCACGTAGCCGAGCTTGAGCACCCGCACCTGCAGATTGGCGTGGCGCGCCCGCGCGCGGCGCTGGCTGCGGTCGGGCTGAAAGTGCTGGGCCAGCACGCGCACCGGCACGCAGGCCGCGCAGCCGTCGCAATACGGCCGGTAGGTGAACATGCCGCTGCGCCGAAAACCGCCTTGCACCAGGCCGGAATAGGCGTCGTTGTTGATCAGGTGACTGGGCGTGGCGACTTGCGAACGTGCTTGCCTGCCCTGCAAATAACTGCAAGGGTAGGGGGCCGTGGCGTAGAACTGCAGGGCCTGGAGCGGAAGTTCCTTGAGGTGCGTCACCGTTCAGCGGGGCTGTGGGGCATCAGTGCATTCCAGTATACGGGCTCGAATCGCCAGGGCGCATCTGGCTCGCGCACCAGTTGCTGCACGGCGGCGGCGAATTCGGCACGCGGCATTTCGGCGGCGCCCATGAAGGCCAGGTGCTGCGTGTTCTGCTGGCAGTCGATCAGCGGCCGGCCCTGCACCCGACACAGCGCCACCAGCGCCGACAGCGCTATTTTTGACCCGTCGGTCACGTGGGTGAACATGGATTCGCCAAACACCGCGCGCCCGATCGCCACGCAATACAGCCCGGCCACCAGGCGCCCGCCGACCCAGGTTTCAACGCTGTGCGCGTGCCCGACGCGGTGCAGCGCCCGGTAGGCAGCCTGCATCTCGGGCCCGATCCAGGTGCCGGTTTGCGCCGGCCTGGTGGCGGCTGCGCACGCGGCGATGACGGTATCGAAAGCGGTGTCGATGCGGATTTCGCAGTTGGCGTTGAGCCGAAACGCCTGCAGCACCCGGCGCAGCGAGCGGTGCAGGCGAAACCGATCGACCTGCAGCACCATGCGCGGGTCGGGGCTCCACCACAGCGTCGGCTCGCCTTTGCTAAACCACGGAAAAATCGTTGCCGAATAGGCCGCCACCAGCGTCCGCACATCCAGCATGCCGCCGGCCGCGATCAAGCCGGGCGCCGCCGAATGCGCGGGCCAGGCCTGTGACAGCGGCGGAAAGGCGTCGCCCGGCTGCAGCAGCGCGAGCTTCGGCCGCTGGTTCATGGGCTGGGCTTCAGGTGATGTCGACGTCGTGCACGCCGAACTGGCCCAGCCGCCGGTCGGCGAAGAAGCGCTTGAGCGTTTCGCGCACGGTGGTGAAGGCCAGTTCGTCCCACGGCAGGTCGTGTTCGGTGAACAGGCGCGCCTCCAGCGACTCGTGGCCGGGGTCGAAGCGATCGTGCAGCAGCCGCGCGAGATAAAACACGTGGACTTGCCCGACACGCGGAATGCTCATGGCGCTGAAGAAGGCGCCCATCTCGACCTCGGCGCCGGCTTCTTCAGCCGTTTCGCGCGCCGCGCCCTGCGCCATGGTTTCGCCCAGCTCCATGAAGCCGGCCGGCAGCGTCCATTTACCGTAGCGCGGTTCGATGGCGCGCTTGCACAGCAGCACCTGGTCACCCAGGTAAGGCACGGTGCCCACCACCAGCAGCGGGTTGACGTAGTGGATGGTGCCGCAGGCGGGGCACACGGCGCGCTCACGCGTGTCGCCGTCGTCCGGCACGCGAAGCTCGACGCTGGTGCCGCAGGCGCGGCAGTGCTTGATGATGTGGCGGTGCATTGGGCGTCAGTGTAGTGGGCTGAAAACGCATCGCTACACTCGTCGCCATGTCCAACCGCTTCATTTTCGAGCAGGCGCCGGGGCACCTGATCCGGCGCGCGCACCAAATCTCGGTCGCGGTGTTTGCCGATGAGGTCGGCGCGCACGCAGTCACGCCGGTGCAGTTCGCGATCCTCAACCTGCTGCTCGGCCAGCCCGGCATCGACCAGATCACGCTGGCGCAGGGCGTGGCGTTTGATGCCGCCACCATCGGCTCGGTGATCGGCCGGCTGGAGAAAAAAGGCTGGCTGCGCCGCCAGCCCGATGTGGCCGACCGGCGCCGCAAGCTGCTGTGGCTCACGCCCGAGGGCGAGCGGGCGGCCGGCGCGCTGAAGCCGCTGGTCGAGGGCGCGCAGCAGCACATTCTGGAGCCGCTCAGCGCCGATGAGCAGAAGCAGCTGGTGGCGCTGTTGTCCAAATTGGTCACACATCACCCGCGCCGCGCCGCCACCTGAACGGGTTTGAGGCCGCGTCCTACAGGTTGTCGCCGACGTCGCTCGTTAAATGCAAAGCGCGCCGCACAGCGTCGCGTCACACAGGCCGTGCTCATGGCCGATCAGAATACGAAAGGACGACTTCCATGACCAAACTCATCGACTCAGGCCGTGGCCTGCTCATTGCCGCCACCGCGGCCGCGCTGCTGACCACCGGCTGCGCCAACATGACCGAAACGCAGCGCAACACCGGCATCGGTGCTGGCGTGGGCGCCGTGGCTGGCGGACTGATTGGCGACGGCAAGGGCGCCGCCATTGGTGCTGCCGTCGGCGCGGCGGGCGGCTACGCCTGGTCGCGTTACATGGAAAACAAGCGCGTGCAGATGCAGCAGGCCACCGCCGGCACCGGGGTGCAGGTCACGCAGACGCCCGACAACCAGTTGAAGCTGCACATCCCGAACGACATCTCTTTCCAGACCGGCCGCGCCGACCTTGAGCCGCGGCTGCGCCCGATCCTCGACCAGTTTGCGCAAGGCCTGGGCCAGCAGCCGGGCACCGAGGTGTTCATCGTCGGCCATGCGGATTCGACCGGCAGTGACGCCATCAACAACCCGCTGTCGCAGCAGCGCGCCAACAGCGTGCGCGATTACCTGGTCTCGCGCGGGGCCGATTCGCGCATCATCCGCACCGAAGGCCGCGGCTCGCGCGAGCCGGTGGCCAGCAACGCCACCGACGCCGGGCGGGCGCAGAACCGCCGCGTCGAGATCTTCCTGTCCGAGCGCGCCAGCGTGGCGCAGGCGCCCGCACCGGCGCCGGTGCCGACCTACAACACGCCGGTCGGCCAGCCGCGCTGATCGGGCGTGTCCAGCCGCCGCACCAAGCGCCCCACGGGGCGCTTTTTGTTTGCGCCGCTATAGTCGTGCCGCATGAAGCTCTACTCCTACTTCCGCTCCTCCGCCTCGTTTCGCGTGCGCATCGCGCTGAACCTGAAAGGCCTGGCCTACGACTATGTGCCGGTGCACCTGCCGAGCGGCGCGCAGAAGAAAGCCGAGTTTGCCGCGGTCAGCGCCGAAGGCCTGGTGCCGGTGCTGGAGCTGGACGATGGCCAGCGCCTCACGCAGTCGATGGCGATCATCGAGTACCTGGACGAAACCCATCCGTTGCCCGCGCCCTTGCTGCCGCCCGAGGCCGTGGGCCGCGCGCGCGTGCGTGCCCTGGCGCAGATCGTGGCGTGCGAGATTCACCCGCTCAACAACCTGCGCGTTCTGAAGTACCTGGTGAACGAGCTGAAAACCGGCGACGACGCCAAGAACGCCTGGTATCGCCACTGGGTGCGTCTCGGCCTGCAATCGTACGAGTCGCATCTGGCGGCGCACCCAGGCCGGTTCAGCCATGGCGACACGCCCACGCTGGCCGATTGCTGCCTGGTGCCGCAGATCTTCAACGCCCAGCGCTTCGACTGCGACTTGAGCGGCCTGCCGCGCACCATGGCCGCGTTTGAGGCCTGCATGGCACTGGAGGCTTTTCAAAAGGCGCAGCCCTCGGCCTGCCCCGACTTCGAAGCCTGATGGCCGGCGGCGGCGCGCCAATCTGGCGGCCGGACTGGCCGGCACCCGCCCACGTGCAGGCGTGCTTCACCACGCGCGGCACGGGCACGGCCGATGGCGCTTCGGCGCCGCCGTGCGACTTCTTCAATCTGGGCGACCACGTGGGCGACGCGCCCGAAGCGGTGCGCGCCAACCGCCTGCGCCTGCAGCACACGCTGCGTGCGCGCCCGGTGTTCATGAACCAGGTGCACGGCGTGGGCGTGTTGCACCTGCAGCCGGACACGCCCGATGGCGCGACGGCCGACGCCGCCGTCGCCAGCCAACCCGGCCTGGCCTGCACCGTGATGGTGGCCGACTGCCTGCCGGTGCTGCTGACCGACACCGCTGGCCGTGCCGTGGCGGCGGCGCACGCCGGCTGGCGCGGCTTGGCGGGCGGCGTGATCGAGGAGACTTTGGAGTCTTTCAGGGCTGCAGCGCTTTTCCACCAAGCGCAAGCAGCTATCAATAGTGAAGCGAATCAGCTGATGGCCTGGCTCGGCCCCTGCATCGGGCCGCAGGCGTTCGAGGTGGGGGCGGAAGTGCGCGAGGCCTTTGTCGCCACCGATGCGGGCGCCGCCGCCGCCTGCTTCACACCGCACGCGGTCGGCAAATACCTGGCCGACTTGGCCGGGCTGGCACGGCGGCGGCTGGCAGCGGCGGGCGTCACGCGCGTCTACGGCAACGACGGCAGCGCCGACTGGTGCACGGTGCAGCAGGCGGCACGCTACTTCTCGTACCGCCGCGATCAGGCCCCGCGCGGTGGCACCGGGCGCATGGCGGCCTGTATCTGGCTGGGCTGACCCCGGGGCTGCGGCGCGGGCCATGACCCGCCGGCTGCGACGGGCAGAAAATTCGGCGTATATTGGCGCCGTGTCAGTCGCGTGTCACGCGGCCCACGCATACTCGGATCGGTGCCCAGAGCGGCCCACCCACCCGGGTCGAGTGGCAAAACAACGAAGGAGACAACAGCATGAACCAGGCGACCACCCTGTGGCAGGAGATGGCCGGCAATATTCCCCAATCCATGCTTGGCGGCCCCATGGGCCAAGGCTTTGCCGAGACGTGGATGAAGGCGTTTGAGCAGTTCCAGAACATGGACCTGGGGCAGGGCGCGGCAGGCGCTGCGCCGGCGCTTGACTTTCCCCAACTGACTTTCGCGCCTGAAACGTTGCTCAAGCTGCAGCAGGACTACGTGCAGGAAGCCACCGCGCTGTGGAACCAGAGCCTGCAGGGCAACCCGCCGCTCAAAGACCGCCGCTTCAAGGGCGCTGCCTGGGCCGAGAACCCGCTGGCCTCCTTCAACGCCGCCGTCTACCTGCTGAACGCGCGCACGCTGATGGCCATGGCCGAAGCCGCCCAGGGCGATGCCAAGACCAAGAACCGCATCCGCTTTGCCGTCGAGCAGTGGATGGCCGCCGCCGCGCCCAGCAACTACCTCGCCTTCAACGCCGAGGCGCAACAAAAAGCCATCGACACGCAAGGCGAAAGCCTGGCCAAGGGTCTGGCCAACATGCTGCACGACGCCAAGCAAGGCCACGTGTCTATGACCGACGAGAGCGTGTTCGAAGTCGGCAAAAACGTCGCCACCACCGAAGGCGCGGTGGTGTTCGAGAACGAGTATTTCCAGCTCATCGAATACAAGCCGCTGACGGCCAAGGTGCACGAAAAGCCGTTCTTGCTGGTGCCGCCGTGCATCAACAAGTTCTACATCCTCGACCTGCAGCCCGAGAACTCGTTCATCCGCTACGCCGTCAGCCAGGGCCAGCGCACCTTCGTCGTCAGCTGGCGCAACCCCGATGCATCGATGGAGAAGAAGACCTGGGACGACTACATCGAGCACGCCGCCATCGAGGCGATCCACCGCGTGCAGGACATCACTGGGGCCAAGCAGATCAACGCGCTCGGCTTTTGCATCGGCGGCACCATCCTGACCACCGCGCTGGCGGTGCTGGCCGCGCGGGGCGAAAAGCCGGTGGCCTCGCTCACGCTGCTGACCACCCTGATCGACTTCACCGACACGGGCATCCTCGACGTCTTCATCGACGAGAACATGGTGCGTTTCCGCGAGATGCAGATGGGCGCGGGCGGCCTGCTCAAGGGGCAGGACCTGGCCAGCACCTTCAGCTTCCTGCGCCCCAACGACCTGGTGTGGAACTACGTCGTCGGCAACTACCTGAAGGGCGAGACGCCGCCGCCGTTCGACCTGCTGTACTGGAACAGCGATTCCACCAACCTGCCGGGCCCGTTCTACGCCTGGTACCTGCGCAACACGTATCTTGAGAATAATCTCGTCAAGCCCGGCAAGGTCACGGTGTGCGGCGAGAAGATCGATCTGCGCAAGCTCGACCTGCCGGTCTACATCTACGGCTCGCGCGAGGACCACATCGTGCCGATTGGCGGCGCCTACGCCAGCACGCAGGTGTTCCCGGGCAAGAAGCGCTTCGTGATGGGCGCCTCCGGCCACATCGCCGGCGTCATCAACCCGCCGGCCGCCAAGAAGCGCAGCCACTGGGTGCGCGATGACGGCAAGTTCCCCAAGAGCGTCGACGAGTGGATCGCCGGCGCCACCGAAACACCCGGCAGCTGGTGGGACGACTGGGCCGGCTGGCTGAAAGGCCACGCCGGCAAGCAGATTGCCGCACCCAAGGCCTATGGCAACGGCAAGCAGTACCCGGCCATCGAGCCGGCGCCGGGGCGCTACGTCAAGGCCAAGGCGTGAAGAAGCCGGATCGCATCCGCTTCTGAATTGATAGTGGCTTGCGCTTGTCCTGCAACGATTTCAAGATAAAACGAACTGAAATCGGCTCACGGCAAGCGCAAGCAGCTCGTTATTTGATAGCAAACAGGAGAGTAAGCAGATGGAAGACATCGTCATCGTTTCCGCCGCACGCACGGGCGTCGGCAAGTTCGGCGGCTCGCTGGCCAAGGTGCCCGCCACCGAGCTGGGCAGCATCGCCATCAAGGCCGCGCTGGAGCGCGCCAAGGTCGGCCTCGACCAAGTGGGCGAAGTCATCATGGGCCAGGTGCTGGCCGCTGGCGTGGGCCAGAACCCGGCGCGCCAGGCGCTGATGAAGGCCGGCATCGCCAAGGAAACGCCGGCGCTCACCATCAACGCCGTGTGCGGCTCGGGCCTGAAGGCAGTGATGCTGGCCGCGCAGGCCGTCGCCACCGGCGACAGCGAGATCGTGGTGGCCGGCGGCCAGGAGAACATGAGCGCATCGCCCCACGTGCTGCTGGGCAGCCGCGACGGCCAGCGCATGGGCGACTGGAAGATGGCCGACACCATGATCGTCGACGGCCTGTGGGACGTGTACAACCAGTACCACATGGGCATCACCGCCGAGAACGTGGCCAAGCAGGAAGGCATCACGCGCGACATGCAGGACGAGCTGGCGCTGAACAGCCAGAAGAAGGCCGCTGCTGCGCAGGCCGCCGGCAAGTTCAAGGACGAGATCGTCCCGGTCAGCATCCCGCAGCGCAAGGGCGACCCGGTGGTGTTCGACACCGACGAGTACATCAACACCAAGACCAACGCCGAAGCCCTGGCCGGCCTGCGCCCCGCCTTCGACAAGGCGGGCAGCGTGACGGCGGGCAACGCCTCGGGCATCAACGATGGCGCCGCCGCCGTGGTCGTCATGTCGGCCAAGAAGGCCGCCGCGCTGGGCCTCACGCCGCTGGCGCGCATTGCCAGCTACGCCACCAGCGGGCTCGATCCCGCCACCATGGGCCTGGGCCCCGTGCCGGCATCGCAGAAAGCGCTCAAGCGCGCCGGCTGGGCCGTGGGCGACGTCGACCTGTTCGAGCTGAACGAAGCCTTCGCCGCGCAGGCCTGCGCCGTCAACAAGCTGCTGGGTGCCGATCCGGCCAAGGTCAACGTCAACGGCGGTGCCATCGCCATCGGCCACCCCATCGGCGCTTCTGGCTGCCGCATCCTGGTCACGCTGCTGCACGAGATGCAGCGCAGCGGCGCCAGGAAGGGCCTGGCCGGTCTGTGCATCGGCGGCGGCATGGGCGTGGCCATGGCGCTGGAGCGCGTCTGATCACGCGCTGACCGGCCCCGCCGGCATGCGCGCAAACCCTTGCATGCCGGCCGGCCGGGTTCGATGGATTTGAAGTAAATTAGCCAGCTGTCGCCGCCCAATCAGCGCTGACAGCTATCAATTTCAGAGTTTCAAGCGTTTCAAGAGGAGACACACATGAGCAAACGAGTAGCGTACGTCACCGGCGGCATGGGCGGCATCGGCACCGCCATCTGCCAGCGCCTGGCCAAGGAAGGCTTCACCGTCATCGCCGGCTGCGGCCCCACGCGCGACTACCAGAAGTGGCTGGACGAGCAGAAGGCGCAGGGCTACGAGTTCCACGCCAGCGTGGGCAACGTGGCCGACTGGCAATCCACCGTGGACGCCTTCGCCAAGGCCAAGGCCGAGCACGGCCCCATCGACGTGCTGGTCAACAACGCCGGCATCACGCGCGACCGCATGTTCCTGAAGATGACGCGCGAGGACTGGGACGCGGTGATCGACACCAACCTCAACTCCATGTTCAACGTGACCAAGCAGGTCATCCCGGACATGGTCGAGCGTGGCTTCGGCCGCGTGATCCAGATCAGCTCGGTCAACGGCGAGAAAGGCCAGGCCGGCCAGACCAACTACTCCGCCGCCAAGGCCGGCATGCACGGCTTTGCCATGGCGCTGGCGCAGGAACTGGCCAACAAGGGCGTTACGGTGAACACCGTCAGCCCCGGCTACATCGGCACCGACATGGTCAAGGCCATTCGCCCCGACGTGCTGGAGAAGATCGTCGCCACCATCCCGGTCAAGCGCCTGGGCAGGCCGGAAGAAATCGGCTCCATCGTCGCCTGGCTGGCGGGCGATGACGCCGGCTTCACCACCGGTGCCAACTTCTCGTGCAACGGCGGCCTGCACATGGGCTGATCGACCGATTCCACGGTTGACCACGAGACCCCGCCTCGGCGGGGTTTTTTGTGTGCGCGTGGTGCCAGTGACCGGGTTCAGGCGTCGTGCAGGCGCCCACGCGCACGAGGCGAAGCGGTGCTGTCCGACCCGCGTGTGGCCGGGCGCGGGTTACCGTGCAGTCGTATGCCGCCAGCGCCGCCACCACCTTCGTTCGCCGACGGGCACTTCGTGAAGCGCCTGTTCATGGTGCTGGGCGTGGTCATGGCGGGCCTGGCCGCCTATCAGCTCGCGCATGTGCTGATGCTGGTGTTCGCGTCGGTGCTGGTGGCCGTGCTGCTCACCGCGCTGGCCGACGGCGTGGAACGCGTGACGCGGCTGCCGCGCGCCGCCGCCATGGCCGTGGCCGTGTTGGCGCTGCTGGCGGGCATGGTGGGTTTCGGCGTGCTGTTTGCGCAGCAGCTGTACCGCCAGCTCGCCGATGTGGTCGACCTTCTGCCCGGCGCCGTCAGCAACCTGGGTGACAGGCTGGGCTTCGAGTGGGACCTGTCGGCCGACGCCGTGCGCAGCGTTGTGGAGCGCTCGACCAGTGGCACCACGCTCGTCCACTCCCTGGGCTACGGCTCCACCTTCGTCAGCGTGCTGACCGACCTGTCATCGTGCTGGTGGGCGG
>JAGOVZ010000233.1:0-2286 GCA_018060485.1 Ottowia sp.
CTGGCCTCGCTGCCGGTGGCGGGTGCCGACGGCACGCTGGCCGGCCGCTTCAAGGGCTCGCCGGCGCAGCGCAACGCCTTTCTGAAAACCGGCACGCTGACCGGCGTGCGCTCGCTGGCGGGCTATGTGCGCGGCCAATCGGGCCAGATGATCGCCGTCGCCATCGTCGTCAACAGCGAGCAGGCCGGCGCCGCCGTGCCGGCGCTGGACAAGTTCATCGAGTGGGTTCGCCAGCACGGCTGAGGGCGGCGGGCCGGCCCGCTGCCGCTTGCGGCATCATTGGGCGATGCGATTTTCGGTACCGACGTTTTTCACTTCCGCCGCGCCGGGCGCGCTCGCCCGCCGCTTCTTTTTTGCTCTGTCACTGACTGGCCTGCTCGCCGCCGCCCCCGCGCACGCGCAGGAAGGTGCCGCCGAACTGCTCACCGCCATCAAGTCGCGCGCCGCCAGCGCCGTGGCGTCGGCCGCGTCCGACGCCGCGCCGCCGCCGGCCGATGCCAAGCTGGTGCAGCGCGCCACCCGCGCCACGCAGCAGGACGACGAGCGCATGCTGGCCGACATCACCGCGCGGCTGTCGCGCAACCCGGCCTTTGCCGGCGTGCAGCCCACGGTGCAGGCCGGCGTGGCGCAGCTCACCGGCCACGTGCCTGACAACGAGGCGCGCCAGCTGGCCGCCAAGATCGTCGGCGCCATTGAAGGCGTGGTGGCGGTCGACAACCAGCTCACGCTGCAGACCAATTTCAGCGCCCGCCTGGCTGAAACCTGGGTCATCGCCAAGGACCGCCTGGTGCGCACCGTGGCGCTGGTGCCGCTGTTGCTGATGGCGGCGGTGGTGGTGTGGCTGGCCAACCTGCTGGGGCGCTGGCTGTCCAACCACCTGGGCATTCTGCGGCTCGACAACCGCAACCCCTACCTCGGCACGCTGGTGCGGCGCGCCGTGCGCACCGTGTGCGTGCTGGGCGGCGTGCTGGTGGCGTTGGACTTGCTGGAAGCCACGGCGCTGGTCACCGCCGTGCTCGGCTCGGCCGGCGTGGTCGGCATCGTGCTGGGCTTTGCGTTTCGCGACATGGCCGAGAACTACCTGTCGGGCATTCTGCTCAGCCTGCACCGGCCGTTTGAGCCGGGCGACTACGTGCGGGTCGATTCGTACGAAGGCCGGGTGGTGTCGCTGTCGACCCGCAACACGGTGATGATGACGCTCGACGGCAACGAGCTGCGGCTGCCCAACGCCACCGTGTTCAAGGCCGTGCTGCTCAACTTCACGCACAACCCGCGCCGGCGCTTCACCTTCAAGCTGGGCGTGGCCTATGGCGAAGACCTGCGCCGCGCGCAGGACCTGGGCGTATCGACCATGGCCGCCATGCAGGGCGTGCTGGCCGACCCGGGGCCCAGTGCGTCGATCGAGGCGGTGGGCGATTCGGCCGTCACCATCAACTACTTCGCCTGGGTCGATCAGCGGCAGACCGATTTCGTCAAGGCGCGCAGCGAGGCGATTCGGCTCGTCAAGACGGCGCTGGAAGACGCCGGCATGGATTTGCCTGAGCCGATCTACCGCGTGCAGCTCACGCTGCCCGAAGGCCACGACGCCGACACCGCTGCTGCCGCGCTGCCGCCCGTGCTGGCGCCGCTGGTCGCGCCGACGCCCGCCGCCGCTGCAGCGCCCGCGCCGGTCGACCCGCAGGCCGTGGTGCGCACGCAGGGCGATGTGTCGCCCAACACCGAGCTGGACGCGCAGATTGCGCAGGCGCGTGCTCGCAAGGCGGGGCAGGACATGTTGCAGGCCCCCGGCGGAAAAACCGACTAAAGACTGACCACCCCCCTGAGTCGCCTGCGGCGCCTTCCCGCACGGGGACAACGCGGGCGGCCGGGGGGACCCCGGCCACGGCGTTCCCGAATGGCCTGCTCCGCGGCCACCGGGGGTGCCTGCTGCGTGACATGAGCAGTCCCGATTTGATAGCTGCTTGCGCTTGTCCATCAAGCGCTGCCGGCCTTTTCTTCTTGATTTTTCCATGTCTAAGATTGCATGCAGACCTCACCGCAGAGGCGCAGAGAACGCAGAGGTTCGCAGAGAACCCCTGTGCCTTCCTCTGCGGGATCTCTGCGTTCTCTGCGCCCCTGCGGCGAATGCCTTCATGAACCGGCCAGCAACGCCACACGCGGCGCCGCGCCGCCGGCCGACAGGCGCTGCAGCCAGTCGAGCACCGAATCGGCCGTCACCGTCTCGATGCGGTCGGCAAAGCGCTGCGCGTTGGGGTGGTCGTCAAACGCCACGTTGCCGGCCGTCAT
>JAGOVZ010000233.1:2386-3987 GCA_018060485.1 Ottowia sp.
GCGCCGCGCCGCCGGCCGACAGGCGCTGCAGCCAGTCGAGCACCGAATCGGCCGTCACCGTCTCGATGCGGTCGGCAAAGCGCTGCGCGTTGGGGTGGTCGTCAAACGCCACGTTGCCGGCCGTCATGCGGCCGCCCAGGCGCGTCAGCGCGCCGATGCGCAACATGCCCGGGCGATAGTCCTTCAGCTTCAGCCAGGCCTGCGCCTGCTCGCGCCGCTGCACCTGCGGCTCGGCCGCCAGCGCCAGCGTCTCGATGGCCCACTGGTTGCTTTGCTGGTAGCGCGTGCCCCAGGCGTAGCTGACCATGCTGTAGCGACGCTGGTGCAGCGCCGGTGCGCGGCGGTTGTCTTGCAGCAATTTCCACAGCGCGTCTTGCAGCTCGGGCGGCGGCGGCGCCCAGGCGGCTTCGTAGCGCCACAGATCGTCCAGAAAGAATTCGCCCAGGCCCTGGCGCGTGATGAGCGACTGGTCGGTGCCGCATTCGTTGAGCTTGTGCACCACGCGCCACGGGCCTTCGGCCGTCTTGTAGGCCCAGCCGACGTGCGACCAGTGCTGGCCGTATTTGCTCAAGTCTTGCCCGGCGCGCGCCAGCAGCACCACGCGCGTGCCGTGCTGGCGGTGCTCGGCGTCCAGTGCGGCGGCGGTGCGTTGGGCCAGGTTCAGGCCGCGCTCGATGACGCGCGGCGTGGGCTTGGCGGTGTCGCAGCGTTGACCGGCGTTTGCGGCCGTGGCGCACGCCAGACAAGCGCCAGCAGCTATCAAAATCAAAGCGAATCGATTTTTCATGGCGTCCCCCTCACAAGATTTTTTCGTTGTAAAGCAGCGCGCGCCCGATGGCGTTGGGGATGAAACACAGCACCTCACCCGCCGCCGACAGGATGACGCCGCTGGCGATTACCGTGGTGACCACGCTGGCGCCCACGCCCAGCGCCACGCTGCCTGCCGCCGCCGCGCCCAGCTCGACGCTGGCCACTGCGCCGTCGCTGGCGCGCTCCAGCACGAAGACGGTGCCGCGCGCCGAGACCTCGACCGCCTTCACCGTCAGCACCGCGCCGCTGACCAGCAGCGCGGCCGGCACGGCGACCACGGCGCTGGCCGCCGCGCCCGCCACCGACGCCGTGCCGACGACCGAGGCGACCGGCAGCATCGACAGGCCGACGGAGATTTCGCTTTGCGCCTGGGCGCTGCCGGCCGCCACCAGCATGGCGCTGGCGCACAACACGGCGGCGGTGGTGCGGCGCAGGTGGTTCATGAGTGTTTCGTTGGACATGATGGACTCCTCAGGAAGGGATGGGGATGACCGCGCTGCGCGCGATGATCTGGCTGCGGGCGCAGCGTCGATGACGAAATGACGGTGTTCGTCATGGCGCGCAGCGCCGTCATCGAAGCGCAGCGGGGTCATGGCGTCATGCACCACGCGCCTCACGCCGGCCGCGCCATTCGGCTTCCAGAAGATCGGCTTCCTGCCGATCGCGCAGCATCTTGGCCAGCGTGAAGGCGCCGGTGATCAGGTACAGCCAGCTCACGCCGAGGAAGACCTTGTAGGTGTCGTTGATGTCCATGCGGATCAGGCCCCAGGCGGTGAGCGCCATCGCCAGCC
>JAGOVZ010000234.1 GCA_018060485.1 Ottowia sp.
CCTTCGTTGACGGTGATGAGGCGCTCGCGCGGGGTCATGATCTCGCGCACCTTCACGTCGTAGCGCGTTTCAAAGCGCAAATCGCGCCCGGTCACGATGCCGAGCACCTTGCCGCCGTCGATCACTGGAAAGCCGCTGATGCCCAGCTCATCGCTCAGCTGCATCACCTGCAGCACGGTGTGTTCGGGCGTGATGACCACCGGGTCGCGCAGCACGCCGCTCTCGTAGCGCTTGACTTTGGCGACCTGTGCGGCCTGCTCTTGCGCGGTGAGGTTCTTGTGCACGATGCCGATGCCACCCTCTTGCGCGATGGCAATCGCCAGGCGCGCTTCGGTCACGGTGTCCATCGCGGCTGAAACCAAAGGCAGGTTCAGGCGGATGTTGCGGGTGAACTGGGTGGAGAGATTGACGTCCTTGGGCAGGACCTGGGAGAACGCGGGGACGAGCAGAACGTCGTCGAAAGTAAGCGCGTTGCCGAGAAGGCGCATGGCTGAAAGCTCCAAAAGACGGATTGTAAACAGCGGCTTTTTCGCCCACCCGTGGTGCGCAAATGCCCTTTGGCGTGCAAAACGCACGTCTGGCGCCGCCGGCTGTCGGCCACGGGGCACCGCGCGGCGTTACAAGCGGTGTCTGGTGCCCCGCGCCGCTACACTGCAGCCCCATGAAATTCACCCGCGCCGTGCTCTTTGGATTGACCTTTGCCGCCGTCACGGCAGCGCACGCCCAGTATCAGTGGGTCGACAAGGACGGCCGCCGCGTGTTCAGCGACCGCCCGCCACCCGCCGACGTTGCCCCCAAGAACATCGTGTCGCAGCCGCGCGGCTCTACCGCGGCGGTGGTGCGCTCGGCGCCCGCCGCGCCGGCCAACGAGCCGGCAGCGGGTGAGGCGTCGCTGGCAGCCAAGCCGGCCGCGCCTGCGGCCAGCGCGGCGCCCGGGGCCGGTGTCGACAAGGCACTGGAAGAAAAGAAAAAGCAGGCTGAAGCCGCCGAGGCCGCCAAGAAAAAGGCCGAAGAGCAGAAGATCGCCGCCGCCAAGGCCGACAACTGCAAGCGCGCGATGAACGCCAAGTCGTCCCTCGATTCCGGCATGCGCATGGCCCGCATGAACGACAAGGGCGAGCGCGAGGTGCTCGACGACGCCCAGCGTGCGGCCGAGCTGAAGCGCGTCAACGCCATCATCGCGTCGGATTGCAAGTGAAATAGGGCTCTGGCGCTTGCTGGACAAGCGCGAGCAGCTATCTTTTTTGATGACGCGCCTGTGGCGCATGACCTCGGCTGGCGCCGTTGATGACGGCGCTGGCGCGCCATGACGGGGCGTCAGGTCATGTCGTCATTGAAGCGAAAGCGAAGTCATGCCGTCATCGAAAAGCGCGCCAGTCGGCGCGCTTTTTTCCGCGATCAATACCCCGCCTTGCCGCCCGGCCGCCGCTTGGCGAACAGCCCGGCCGAGCGCGCGCCCTGCTGGCCAAAGCGCTCGCGCCGCGCCAGCTTGGGGTCGACGCGCAGGGGGCGCCACAGTTCGATGCGATCGCGCTCTTCCAGCGGCCGATCCAGCGGCGCCTTGCGGCCCCAGACGCCGACGCCGCCTTGGTCTGCCAGCGCCAGCGCGGTGTCCAGCAAACCCGCCGCCACCAACGCATCGCGCACCGTGCTGCCAGCGGGCAGCGTCAAGGCCTGCTCTTGCACCTCACGCGGCGCGGCCGAATAGGCGACGGTGATGTGGATGGGCGCGGTCACGCGGCCGCCGTGCCGCCGTACACCTGCTCGGCGCGCTGGACGAAGGCATCGACAAAGCTGGCGGCAATCTTGTCGAACACCGGGCCGACCAGCGTGGCCAGCAGGCGGTTGGAAAAGCCGTAGTCCATCTTCAAATCGATGCGGCAGGCGCGCTGGTCGCCCTCGCCCACCGGCGTGAAGGTCCACACGCCTTCAAGCTGCGAGAACGGGCCGTTGACCAGGTGCAGCCGCACCTCGCGCCCCGGCACGTGCTCGTTGCGCGTGGTGAAGGTCTGCTTGACGCCCTTGAAGGCGATGCCGACTTCGGCCGTCATGCCGTTGTCGGTGCGCTCCAGCACCTTGCCGTGGCTGCACCAGGGCAGGAATTCGGGGTAGCGCTCGACGTCGACCACCAGGTCGAACATCTCCTGCGCGCTGTACCAGATCAGGACGGACTTGTGGACGGATTTCATAGAATGCGCGTTTGCCGCCGATTTTAGGCGCGCGCCTTGACTGCCGCCGCCCGCCTGCTTGCAAAGCGCGAGCAGCGCACCCATATTGCACAGCAATGGCCACCAAGAAACCCAAGTCGACCAGCCCGGTCATCGCCGAGAACAAGAAAGCCGCGTTCAACTATTTCTTCGAAGACCGCTTCGAGGCCGGCATGGTGCTGGAAGGCTGGGAAGTCAAGGCCCTGCGCGCCGGCAAGGCGCAGCTGACCGACGGCTACGTGGTGATCCGCAATGGCGAGTTGTTCGTCATCGGGGCGCAGATCAACCCGCTGGGCACCGCCAGCACGCACGTGCGGCCCGACGCCGTGCGCACCAAGAAGCTGCTGCTGCACGCCGAGGAAATCGAGCGCCTGATCGGCAAAGTTGAGCAAAAGGGCTACACGCTGGTGCCCATCAACCTGCACTGGAAAAACGGCCGCGTGAAGTGCGAGATCGCGCTGGCCAAGGGCAAGGCGACCCACGACAAGCGCGACACCATCAAAGAGCGCGAGGGCAAGCGTGAGGTGGAGCGGGCCATGAAAGAGCGGCACCGCTGAAGCGACTTGGCGCGTTGTCCGACATGAACTGTCGTCATCGGCGGCTACACTGGCCGGCTCGTTTATCTGTCTGGAGAAAAAGACCATGAAAGCCCTGTTGACCGCCTCCGCCATCGCCGTTGCCGCCCTGCTGGGCGCCTGCTCGACCAAGCAGCCGCAAACCAACGCCGACATGGCCAAAGCCAACGCCGGCGCCAAGGCCAGCACGCCCACGCAGGCTGCGGACGGCACGCTGATCGGCCCTGACGGCCGCACGCTCTACACCTTCAGCCGCGACGTGGCCGGCAGCGGAAAGTCGGTGTGCGTCGACACCTGCGCCGCCAACTGGCCGCCGCTGCCCGTGGCCGCCAGCGCCGCACCGCTGGGCGACTACACCATCATCACCCGCGCCGACGGCAGCAAGCAGTGGGCCTTCAAGGGCATGCCGCTGTATTACTACGTGAAGGACACCAAGGCCGGCGACAAGCTGGGCGATGGCGTGGGCGGCATCTGGAAGATCGCGCGGCCCTGAACCATTTCTTCGGCGGGCCGCTGCCCGTCCTGCGCAACAAAAAGCCGTGGCGTGCCACGGCTTTTTGTTTGCTATCGTTGAAATAGCTGCTTGCGCAATCCGGGCAAGCGCCAGCGGCCTGAAACACCTTGCTTCAAAGGCCCGCCAGCGGGTGATCCTGCGCCGCCCAGGGGCTGACAAAGAACGGCGCCACCATGTCGGGCGTGATGTCTTCGATGCGTGCAGGGTTCCAGCGCGGCGTGTGGTCCTTGTCGACGGCCAGGGCGCGGATGCCCTCGACGGTCTCGCTGTCCGCGCCTTCGCGCAGGTGAAAGCAGTGGTGCACCAGATCGCGCTCCATGCGCAGCTCGTCGGCCAGGTTCATGTGGCGCGCGCGGCGCACCTGCTCCAGCGTCACGTGCAGCATCAGCGGCGAGCGGGTGCGCAATTCGGCCGCGGTGTGGCGCGCCCAGTCGCTGTCGACGGCCTCCAGCGCGGTGACGATGTCGCGCACGGTCGGTAAACCAAAATAATGATCAATCTGGCCTCTGGCGCTTGTCTGATCAGCGCCACCAGCTATGAATTGTGAAGCAACCCAGTGCTGTGCGGCGATGCCGCTGGGCCACGCGGTGTCGGCCAGGTGCTGCCAGATGGCCGGCAGTTGCGACGCCGGCACGCTGCCATCGGCCAGCCTGGCGGCCACGGCTTCAC
>JAGOVZ010000055.1 GCA_018060485.1 Ottowia sp.
CGCCCAGCCAGCCCCACCAGCCCACGGTGCCGGTGGCGGCCAGAACGATCAGCACCAGGCCAACCACGATGCGCAGGATGCGGTCAATGCCGCCAACGTTGAGTTTCATACAGGACTCCTTGGTTTACAGGTTGAAGAATACTCCCTCGTCAGGCCAGCGACGGGCGCTGGCGCGACTTGCGCAGCCAGGTCAGCAGCGGCCACGCGAACAGCGTGCCGGCCACGGCCCAGGCCACGGCGATGCCGATCAGGAAGGCCCAGTCGACCCAGTATTTCATTTCGCCCAGGCTTGATTTGCTCCACATCGGGGTGACGAAGAAGATCACCAAGCCCAGTATCAGGCCCAGCACGATGGCCTTGGGCAGGCAGGCGCGCCAGTCGGCGGCGCGGCCGCCCTTGGCCATCATCATCAGCACCAGCCACAGCACGGCCAGCGCCACCAGCCAGGGCCAGATGGACAGGGCAAGTTCCCACACGATGTTCAGCATCAGCCAGATTTCATACATGGTTCGTGTCTCCTTGGTTCAGTGCGCGATCACACGCGGCCTTTCATGACCGCGATGTAGGCGGGCTTGAGCAGGCGGTACTTCATGAACCAGGCCATGAAGCTCTCCTGCAGCGGCTCGATCATCGGCAGCGAGGGCGTGAGCTTGCCGTCGTAGTCGAACTCGATCAGCATGGCCGAGCCTTCGCGCACGATCATCGGGCACGAGGTGTAGCCGTCGAAGATCTGGTCGGCCGGCTGCCCCGCGATCACGCGCGCCAGGTTGTGCGCCACCAGCGGCGCGCTCTTCTTGACGGTGGCCGCCGTCTTGCCGCGCGGCGTGCCGTTGATGTCGCCCACGCCGAACACGTTGGGGTAGCGCAGGTGCTGCAGCGTGTCCTTGCTCACCTCCAGCCAGCCGCCGCCGGCCATGGGGCCCTGCTTGGCCGACAGGTCGCTGTTCTTCACCACGTCGGGCGCGCGCATGGGCGGCACCACGTGCAGGAAGTCGTAGTCGACGCTGGTGCGCTCGCCCTCGGGCGAGGTGAACACGGCCTTGCGCGCGCCCAGGTCCACCGCCACCAGCTTCTGCAGGTAGTGGGTGTTGATGCCCAGCGCCTTCCAGCGCGCCAGCACGTTGTCGTTGACCGACTTGACGCCGAACACGGTGTCGTCGGCCAGGGCGCTGTAGAAGTCGACCTTGGAATTGGCCAGCGTGCCGGCCTGGCGCAGGCGGTCGGCGATCATGAAGGTCATCTTCAGCGGCGCGCCGGCGCATTTCAGCGCGCCGGGCGGCAGCGTCATCACGGCCTGGCCGCCCTTGGCGCGGTAAGCATCCATGGCCTGCCAGGTGGCCAGCGCGGCCTGCGGGCTGGCGTACACGCTGCCCATGCCGTTGTGGCCGATGGCGGCCACGTCCATGCCCTCGATCTGCGCATAGTCGAGCTGCAGGCCGGTGGCGACGACGAGGTAGTCGTAAGTGATTTTCTGGCCGCTCGTGGTGGTCAGGCTGTTGCTGGCGGGGTCGAAGGCGGCCACCATCTCCTGCACCCATTCCACGCCAGCAGGGATGAAGTCGGCGTTGCGGTCGCGCACCTTCTCGATCGGCCACACGCCGCTGGCCACCAGGGTGTAGCCGGGCTGGTAGTTGTGCTCCTGCTTGGCGTCGACGATGGTGATCTTCGCCTCGGGCAGCAGCGCACGCAGCCGGCTGGCCACGGCAATGCCGCCCAGGCCGCTGCCGGCAATGACGATGTGCGCCTTGCTGTTGCTGGTCTGCGCCTGCGCCGCAGTGCTGGCCTGCAAGGCGCTGACGGCGATGGGCGCGGCCCCCATGGCGCGCAGCATGTCGCGGCGGGATGGCGGTCGTGTGGTCCCGCGGCGGGAACGTTCGGTCATGTTGTCTCCTCGATGGGTGGTGGTGGTGAATTCAGGTCGGCTTGCACCGCCCGACCGTTCTGACAGGGGGCGAGTGAAACGGGCGCCCCGGCCCCGTGTGCTTTTCAAGGGCGGCGAGCATGTCCTGCATGGTTCGGCCCTTTATCGATATTGCTTGAGGTAGCGCCGTTCGAAGCGGCGCTTGGCCCAGTGCATCAGGCGGCTGGGCGGCAGCACGATCTGGCGCTGCTCGGTGCGGTAGACCAGCGTGCCCTGATCGATGGCGTCGATGATGCAGATCAGCTTGACCTTGAAGCCGCGCTCGCCCCGCCCGCCCGCCAGCTCGGCCAGCAGGTTGTGCGCCGCGGCCTCGGCCTGCAGATCGGCCATGTGGGCCTGCTTGGGCATCCAGTCGGGGCCGGGAAAGCTGCCGCTGTCGCCGACCACGTAGACGCGCTCGAAGCCGGCCACGCGGCACTGCGCATCGGCCGCCACCATGCCGCCGGGCGAACGCGGCAGCGTGGATTGATCCAGCCAGGCCGGCCCGGTGAGCCCCGGCATGAACAGGATCAGGTCGGCGGCGAATTCCCCGCCCTCGGTGACCACCTTGTCGGCCTCGAAGCGCAGCATCTTGTGGCCCAGGTGCGTCTCGATGCCCTGGCGCTGCATGCGCGCCAGCAGTTGCGCCACCGTCTTCTCGCCCAGGCGGATGCCGGGCTTGGGCGAGGGGTTGAAGAACACCAGCTTGAACTGCTCGCGCCGGCCCTCGCGGCGCAACTGGCGCTCGATGCCGAACAGGAACTCGAACATCGGCCCACCGCGCACGGCGCTTGGCTCGTGGGGGTTGGCGCCGAAGCCGATGGCGATGGTGCCGCCGTCCATGGCGCGCAAACGGTCGCGCACGCGCTCGGCGGCGTCGATGCCTTCGCAGGGCACGACGGCGTGCTCGATGCCCGGCAGCTTGCGGATGAAGCGCGCACCGCTGGCAATGACCAGCGTGTGGTTGGCCACATCGCCCGCCGTGGTGTGCACCACGCGCCCGTCATCCGACAGGCCGGTGACGCTGGCCTGATGGTGCTGCACGTTCATGCGCTGGAAGAAGTTGCCCAGCGGCACCACCAGGTCGGCGCGCGTGCGCAGGCCGCTGGGAATCCAGATGGTGCCCGGCAGGTAATGCAGTTCTGCACGCGGGCCGATCATCGTGATCGGATCGGTGCAGCCGCCCGCGCGCACGGCCCGCACGGTGGACAGTGCACCGAAGCCGGTGCCGAGCACGACGATGTGGGCGCGGGTGGAGGCGTTCATCTACGGTCCTTTCGCGGCGCGCGCGCGGGGGCGTCCCGCGGCACGACAGCGGGCGGCGCGGTCGGCGCCACATCGGCGCGCGCCGGTGCCAGCGCAGCATTGATCTGGCCCATCATGGGTTCGTCCAGCCGGTCGGCCAGCGCGGCCAGGCGCAGGCGCTGCTGCACCTGGCTGGTGCGCGCCTCCGCCAGCGCCAGCGTGGCGCGGGCGTGATCGTTCTCGGCGTTCAGCACGTCCATCAGGGTGCGGTCGCCCAGCTCGCGGCCGGTGCGCGTGGCGTCGAGCCGCGCGGCGCTGGCCTTCAGGCCGCCCTGCAAGGCTGCAACACGTGCCTCGCCCGCCTGCCAGCCCAGCCAGGCGGCGCGCACCTGCTCGGCCACCTGCTCTCGCGCCTGTTCCAGCTGTGCCTGCGCCTTGTCCAGCAGGCGTGCGCCTTCGCTGGCCTGGGCGCGGCTCATGCCGCCGTCGTACAGGGGGATGTTGACCTGCACGCCGACCATGGCATTGGCGTTGCGGTTGCTGGCCGAGCCGAATTCGCCCCGGCCGCCCAGCCGGTCGAAGCCGGCCTGTGCGACCAAGTCCACCGACACGCTGTCGCCTGCGCGGCGCTTGCGCAGTTCCTGCTCGGCCATGCGCACACCATGCGCGGCCAGCTGCACCTGCGGGTTGGCCGCCTGCGCGGCGTCGATCCAGGCTTGCAGCGATTCGCCCAATGCCTGGGTTTGCGCGGGCAGTTGCGCCACGGGCAGCGGCAGGCCGGTGCTGTCGGCCAGCGACTGGCGCGTCAGGTCGCGCTGCAGGCGCGCCGCCTCGACCTGCGCACGCACGCCGGCGAGAGCCGCATCGGCCTCATGCGTGTCGGTCACGGGCACGTCCCCCAGCTCAAAACGGTCGTGCGCCTCGGTGGTGGCGCGCGCCACCGATTCGGCCTGGCGCTCGGTCACGCGCAACTGCTCCTGCGCCACGGCGAGGGCGAAGTAGCGCTCGGCGGTGCGCAGCAGCAGTTCGTTGCGGGCGGCGCGCCAGGCCGTGTCGCCCATCTCAGCGCCCAGATGAAGTTGCGCACGGGCGGCGTCGCGCCAACGATTGACCAGCGGCTGCTGCGCAATGAGGTTGGCGCGCGTGGCCAGTCCCGCGTGCACCGAGGTGGCGAAGTCCACGCCCTCGGACGTGCCGAAGCCGGGCGCCGAGAACTGCGCGCCCTTCATGCGCGTGTCGCTGGCGCCCAGGCCGGCGCCCAGGCCCAGCATCACGTTGGGGCGCCACAGCGCTTCGGCCTGCTCGCGCTTGGTCTGCGCCGCCGCATGCTCGGCACGGGCCACGGCCAGCGTGCGGTCGTGCTGCTCGGCAGCGCGCCACGCGGTGAGCAGGTCCTGCGCGGTGGCGGGCAGCGCGGCCAGCCCCAGCAGGCCGATGGCCAGCCCGCGGCGCACCCAGGCGGGTCGCATGCTCATGCGGCCTTCTCGCCGCCGAACTCCTCGTAGGCGGCAATGGCCGCGGCGGCGTACATCAGCGACGGGCCGCCACCCATGTAAACGCACATGCCCAGCATCTCATCCAGTTCGGCACGCGTGGCGCCCAGCTTGACCAGCGCCTTGGCGTGGTAGCCCACGCACGGGTCGCAGCGCGCGGCCACCGACAGCGCCATGGCGATCAGCTCCTTGGTCTTGGCGTCCAGCACGCCGTCCTTGCCGGCGGCGCCCGCCATGGCGTTGAAGCCCTGCATGACATCGGGGATCCCCTTGCGCAGCTTGGCGGTGTTGGCGGATACGGAAGCGATCAGCTCCTTGTAGTTTTCAACCATGGTTTCTTCTCCTTGAATCAAGATGCACGGGCGCCGACTTTGCGCATGATGGTTTCCATCAGGCACCAGTTGGTGATGCCGCTCTGCAGGAAGTTGGCGCCGACGAAGGCGGTGAACCACAGCCAGTTCGTCGAATGGAAGATGGGGCTGCCGGGCACGCCCAGCGCCAGCGAAAGCAGGATGAAGGTACCGCCGATGAGGCGGGTAAGTTGCCACGATGTCATTCTGTTTGCTCCTTTTCAAGTAGCTGCTTGCGCAGGCGGGACGGGCGCTGGAGCCTGATTTGACTCATGACTCCGGCGGTAGGCGACGTAGTAGAGGATGGGGATGACCACCAGCGTGAGCACGGTGGACACCAGGATGCCGAAGATCAGCGCAATGGCCAGGCCGTTGAAGATCGGGTCGTCGAGGATGAACAGCGCGCCGATCATGGCGGCCAGCGCCGTCAGCGCAATCGGCTGCGCGCGCGTGATGGCGCTTTGCACGATGGCCTGCTTGAACGGCACGCCCTCGGCCTCCTGCAGGTGGATGAAGTCGACCAGCAGGATCGAGTTGCGCACGATGATGCCGGCCAGCGCGATCATGCCGATCATGCTGGTGGCGGTGAACTGCGCGCCCAGCAGCGCGTGGCCCGGCATCACGCCGATGACGGTGAGCGGAATCGGCGCCATGATGATCAGCGGCGTGAGGTAGGAGCCGAAGTGCGCCACCACCAGCAGGTAGATCAGAATCAGACCCACGGCGTAGGCCGCGCCCATGTCGCGGAAGGTCTCGTAGGTGATCTGCCACTCGCCGTCCCACTTGAGCGCGTAGCCGGCGTAGGGGTTGGAGGGCTGCTGGATGAAGTACTCGTCGATCGGGCCGCCATCGGGGCCTTGGAGTTCGGCAATCTTCGAGCGCATCTGGAACATGCCGTAGAGCGGGCTGTCCATGTCGCCCTTCTTGGTGCCCGCCATGTCACCGACGACGAAGACGACCGGCAGCAGGTCCTTGCGGTAGATCGGCTGCTCGCGCACCGTGTCGCTCACCGTCACCAGCTCGCGGATTGGCACCGCCGCGCCGCTCTGGCTGCGCACCGTCAGTTGCAGCAGCGCATCCAGGCTGCCATGCAGCTCGGGCGGCAGCTGAATCAGCGCCGGCACGGCGTAGCGGCTGGCATCGTGCAGGTAGGTGGCGGCGTCGCCCGACAGGCCCATGCGCAGCGTGCTGGCGATGGCCTGCTGCGTCACGCCCAGTTGCGCGGCCTTGGTGCGGTCGACCAGCAGCAGCGTCTTGGGCGCGGCGGTGATGGTGGAATCGTCCACATCGACCACGCCCGGCGTGGCCTCGAACACCGCGCGCACGGCCTTGGCCACCTCGCGCCGGCCCGCTTCTTCCGGCCCATAGATCTCGGCCACGATGGGTGCCAGCACCGGCGGGCCGGGCGGCACCTCGACCACCTTCACGTTGGCGCCGAAGCGGCGGCCGATCTCGTGCAGCGCGGGGCGCACGCGCATGGCGATCAGGTGGCTCTGGTCCTTGCGGTGCGCCTTGTCCACCAGGTTGACCTGGATGTCGCCCACTTCGCCGCCGGCGCGCAGGTCGTACTGGCGCACCAGGCCATTGAAGTTGATGGGCGAGGCGGTACCGGCATAGGCCTGGTAGTTCAATACCTCGGGGACGGTGGCCAGATGAGCGCCAAGCGCTCTCAAAACAGCAGCATTCTTCTCGACCGGCGTGCCCGCGGGCATGTCGACGATGACCTGGAACTCGCTCTTGTTGTCGAACGGCAGCATCTTCAGCACCACCAGCCCGACCACCGGCAGCGCCACCGACAGCGCGATCAGCCCCGCCACCACCAGCCCCAGCAGGCCGCGGTTGCGGCCACCGCGCCGGTCGTCGAGCAGTGGGCGGAAGATGCGTTCGAACAGCGGCGCCAGCTTGCCTGCCAAACCATGGCCGGCGGCCTTGCCGTCATCGTGCTGGTGCGTCGCCTTCATCCACAGCCGCGCCAGCCAGGGCGTGACGACGAAGGCGATGATCAGCGACAGCACCATACCCATGCTGGCGTTGATGGGGATGGGGCTCATGTACGGCCCCATCAGCCCGCTGACGAAGGCCATCGGCAGCAGCGCGGCGATGACGGTGAAGGTGGCCAGGATGGTGGGGCCGCCCACTTCATCAACGGCGCCAGGGATGATCTCGCGCAAGCTGCGGCCGGGGAACAGCTGCTGGTGACGGTGGATGTTCTCGACCACCACGATGGCGTCGTCCACCAGGATGCCGATGGAGAAGATCAGCGCGAACAGCGACACGCGGTTGAGCGTGAATCCCCAGGCCCAGCTGGCGAACAGCGTCACCGTCAGCGTCAGGATCACCGCCGTGCCGACGATGGCGGCCTCGCGCCGGCCCAGCGCAAAGAACACCAGCGCCACCACCGCGAAGGTGGCGAACAGCAGCTTCTTGATCAGCGTGGTGGCCTTGTCGTTGGCGGTCTCGCCGTAGTTGCGCGTGGTGCTGACCTGCACATCATGGGGAATCACCGTATCGTGCAGCTCGCTCACGCGCTGCATCACCGCATTGGCCACGTCGATGGCGTTCTCGCCCGGCTTCTTGGTGATGGCGAGCGTGACGGCGGGCGTTTCAACCGCGCGCGCTTCACCTTCGCCGCGCTGCACCTCGCCGTGCCACACGTAGCGTTCGGCCGGGGGCGCGCCTTCGCGCACGCTGGCGACTTCGCGCAGATAGACCGGCTTGCGGCCGCGACTGGCCAGCACCAGTTCGGCCACGTCCTGGGCGCTGTGCAGATAGGGGCCGGTCTCGATGGCGATGGCCTGGTTGCCCTGCAGCACGTCACCCACCGGCAGGCCCATGTTGGCCGACTGCAGAGCGCCGCGCACTTCGTGCAGCGTCAGGCCGACAGCGGCCAGGCGCGTGGGATCGACCTCGACCATCACCGCGCGGCCGGGGCCGCCCACGGTCTTCACCTCGCGCGTGCCGGGCACGCGCTTGATCTCGGCCTCGACGCTGCGCGCCACGCGCTCCAGGTCGAAGGCGCCGGTATCGGCCCGAGTGCTGTGCAGCGTCAGCGCGACGATGGGCACGTCGTCCACGCCCTTCGGCTTGATGATGGGCTGCAGCACGCCAAGACCCTTGGGCAGCCAGTCGGCATTGGCGCCCACGGTGTCGTACAGGCGCACCACCGCCGCCTGGCGCGGCACGCCGACCTTGAACTGCACCGTGACCACCGCCACGCCCGGACGCGACACGCTCATCACATGCTCCACGCCCGTCATCTGCGACAGCACCTGCTCGGCCGGCGTGGCCACCATGGCCTCCACGTCCTTCGCGCTCGCGCCGGGGAACGGCACGATCACGTTGGCCATGGTCACGTCGATCTGCGGCTCTTCCTCGCGCGGCGTCACCAACACGGCGAACAGGCCGAGCAGAAAGGCGACCAGCGCCAGCAGCGGCGTGATCTGCGCGCTCTGGAAGTAGGCCGCGATGCGGCCCGAAATGCCCATGCGATGTTCCTGCATGTCAGTAGCCCTCGGCACCGCAAGTCATGACCGCCCCTGACGGCGCACGACCTCGGCCTGCGGCCGTCGATGACGCGCCCTGCGGGCGCATGACCCAAGATGAGTCATGGCGCGCCAGCGCCGTCATCAATGGCGAAGCCGAAATCATTGAGCGAAGCGAAGTCATGGAATCAACGCCCCCCGGCCACAACGCGCGTGGCTGCCTGCGGGTCGGTGATCAGCTGCTCGCCCGCGTCCAGGCCCGACAGCACCTCGACCTGATCGCCCTGCACCGGGCCCAGGCGCAGCTGGCGCAGTTGCGGGCGCTTGTCGGCGCCCATCACGTAGACCGCCGTCACCTCGGCGCGGCGCACCACGGCCGAGGCCGGCACGAACAGGCGCTTGGCCGCCGCCGCATCGACGGCCGCGCCAGCCAGTTGCAGCCTTGCAAACTGGCCCGGCGCCGCCGCCGTGCCCGCCGGCAGATCGGCGCGCACCTGCTGCGTCAGCGATTGCGGATCGACCGTGGGCAGCACCTGCACGCGGGCCGGCGCCACCGCGGCATCGCTGCCCGACAGCAGCACCTGCGCGCCGCTGGCGCCGCCCTGGAGGGCACTGGCCGGCACGTGCGCCGTCACGCGCAGCGCGCCGGGGTCGTACACCGTCATCAAGGGGCGGCCCGGCATGGCCATGTCGCCGCGCTCCACGGTGAGCTGCGCCACGATGCCGTCGAACGGCGCGCGCACCACGTGAAAGCCGGTCTGCGTGCGCGCCGCGCTGGCCTGCGCCGACTGCGCGTTGACGTGCGCCCGGGCGGCGCGGTACTGGCTCTCGGCCTGCTCCAGCGCGCCCTTGCTGATGTAGTTCTTCTGCGCCAGCGCGCGCTTGCGGGCCAGCTCGGTGGCCGCCACGTCGAGCGCGGCGCGGGCCGCGGCCACCTGCGCACTGCTGGCGGCTGCGCTCTGCTCGGCGGCGCGCGCGTCGATGCGCAGCAGCACCTGGCCGGCACGCACCGTATCGCCGGCGCGCACGTTCAGCTCCAGCACGCTGCCGGGCACCTGCGCGGCGATGACGGCCTGGCGCAATGCCTCTACCTGGCCGTCGTAGGTGGCCGTCTGCGCCCGCTGGGCAGACTGCACGGCCACCACCGGCAACTCGGCCGACTGCGCCTGCCCGGCCAGCACCGACAGGGCGAGCGCCAGGCCCACCGCGCGCAGCGGCGTCGCGGCTGAACGATGACCGAGGGCTAACACGAAGCACTTGCTTTTCAGGTTCATTGCGTTATTATTTGCGTAATCATACAAATACGCAATAGCGTAACCCAAGTTGGGCTCAGGCAACCGCTAGACTGGCACCCAACCCAGCCGTACCGGAGTGTCCGTTCGTGAGCACCTTGACCCATCTGCCCCCTGCCGCACTGGAGCACGTGGCGCGCTATTTCCGCACGCTGTCGGAGCCGACGCGGCTGCGCATCCTCAACGTGCTGGGCACGGGCGAGATGAGCGTGGGCGACATCGCCGTGCAGGTGGATTCGAGCATCGCCAACGTGTCGCGCCATCTGACGCAGATGGCGCAGTACGGCCTGGTGGCGCGCGAGCACCGGGGCAACAGCGTGCTCTACCGCATTGCCGATCCGGCCGTGCACGAGTTGTGCGATCTGGTGTGCGGCAGCATCGGGCGCCGGCTGGAAGCAACCACGGCCGAGCGCGCCGCCTTCAGCCCCGCGCCGGCCAAGGCGGCCGTAGGGCGTTCGGCGCGCCGCTGAAGCGGGGCCCGGCGCCACCAGGCAGGGGCGCTGATTTCAAGCCAAATCAGGCCGTAGCGCCCGCCAGACAAGCGCTGGAAGCTATCAATTCAGAAGCAATCGCCAGCGCCTCGCTCAGTCGGCGCTGCGCACCACCAGCGTGTTGATCCTGGTGTGCGACAGCACGCTCTGCGCCACGCTGCCCAGCACCAGCTTCTCCAGCCCGCGACGGCCGTGCGAGCCCATCACGATCAGATCGGCGCCGACGGCCTCGGCCGATTCAAGAATGCCGCGCCACACCGCGTGCGCTTCGACCACCTTGGTCTCGGCCGCCACGCCGGCTTGCTTGAGGCGCTCGTTGGCCGCCTCGATGGCCGAGCTGGCTTCGGCGCGGGCGGCGTTCAGGTACTGATCCTGCCCGTAGGCAAAGTCGGCGCCGACGCCGGTGAACGGGTACGGGTCGATGACGAAGATCGCCGTCACCGTGGCGCCAAAGGCGCGCGCCAGGGCGCCGGCCTTGTCGATGGCGGCGAGCGAGGTGGCCGAGCCGTCGACCGGAACGATGATGTGCTTGAACATGCTGGGCTCCTTCAAGGTTGCTGGATGGGTCTTCTTGATTGCATTCTGAGCGGTCACCATGCCGGGCCGCTTGACGCACGTCAAGCGTCGGGGTCAAGAAACCCGCCGGCGCGCAGCGTCATCACCAGCGTGTCGCGGTGGCCGTGGCCGCCTTCGGTGGCCGGCTGGATCGGCGTGGATTCATGAATCACGCGGGCGTCGTCGATCAGCAGCACACTCCATGGCTCCTCCAGCGTGAAGCGCTGGCCGTTGGGGCCGTCGAGCTCGAACACCCGCGTCTCGCCGCCCTTGATGTCGTGCCGCGCGACGAGGAACACGGCGACCAGATCCACACCGTCGCGGTGCGCGCCCTCGGGCGTGGGGCGGCCGATGCCATCGGTGGTGTCGATGCGAAACTGGTGCGCCTCGCCGTACCAGGCTTGATCGCCGCGCAGCGCGCTGGCCGTGCCCGCCAGCCAGCGCTGCAGCGCGCGCCAGTCGGGCTGCGACAAGGTGGCTGGCGCGATGGGCGCAAACCAGCGCTGCATGCCGCCGTGCAGCGCGTTGTAGTCGACCGGCTGCCAGTGCGGGCGGTAGGCCACGTCCTGCACCTCGCCCGCATCGGCAATGAACGAGGCGTGCCGGCGCTGCCGATAGCGGCCGCCGTCCTTCAGGTAATCGTCGGGCGAAAGCTGGTCCCAGTCGGCCGCCAACGCGGCCACGCCGGCGGCGCTGGCGCCCGACAAGGCGCGCACGGTGGGCGCATCCAGCACCGCAAAGCCGCGCTCACGCAGCGCGGGCAGGTAAACGTCGGCAGATGAAAAAGGTGGCGAAAACACGGCAGATCATGGTGCAAAAGTCGAAGCAGCAAGCATAGTCCTGTCGCTGGATGACCTGGGTCAAGGCTGACAGGCGCACGCCCGACTTAAGCTCGCCCGAGCTGAAGAAAGCACCGATGACCGCCTTGCAATGGACAGACGACTTCGCCCTGGGCGTGCCCCAGATGGACGCCACGCACCAGGAATTCGTGGCGCTGCTGGCCGACGTGGCCCGCGCCGCCGACGCCACGCTGCTGGCGCGCTGGCAGGCGCTGGTCGACCACACGGCCGAGCACTTCGCGCAGGAAGACCGCTGGATGCTGGCCACCCGCTTTGCCGCCACCAACTGCCACACCATGCACCACCAGGCGGTGCTGGGCGTGATGCGCGAAGGCCTCGCCATGGGCCGCGCGGGCGATCTGGCCCCGGTGCGCCAGATGGCGCGCGAGCTGGCAACGTGGTTCCCACTGCACGCCGACAGCATGGACGCCGCGCTGGCCACGCACCTGAAGCGCGTGCGCTTCGACCCCGCCAGCGGCGACATCGCGCACGCCAGCGCGCTGCCGGCCGAGGTCATCCACGGCTGCGGCGGTGTTGACTGTTCGCCATCTGACACAGCGCAGCCCGAGCACGCCGCCGCATGAGCGCCGCCGCCCACGCCGCACAAATGCGCGCATCACTCGCCCATCGCCCCTACGAAGACGCGCAGGGCCTGCTGGCCGGCACGCTGTTCGTGGCGCTGGGTGCGCTGATGTTCGCCCACGCCAAGCTGCTGACCGGCGGCACGGCGGGCGTGGCGCTGCTCATTTGCTACGCCACCGGCTGGTCCTTTGGCCCGGTGTTCTTCGCCGTCAACCTGCCCTTCTACCTGTTCGCGTGGAAAACCATGGGCAAGGCCTTCACCCTGCGCACCGTGGTGGCCGTGAGCCTGATGTCGCTCATCGCCTGGGCGCTGCCGCTGGGCGTGAGCTTCCAGCACCTGTCGCCCGCGCTGGCGGCGGTACTGGGTGGTTTGCTGGTCGGCGCCGGTTTGCTGATGCTGTTCAGGCACCGCGCCAGCCTGGGCGGCGTCAACGTGGTCGCGTTGTACCTGCAAGAGCGCCTGGGCTGGCGGGCGGGGCGCGTGCAACTGGTCGTCGATCTGCTGATCCTGCTGGCGGCGTTTGGCGTCACTGATCTGTGGCGCGTGCTGCTTTCGGTGCTGGGCGCGGTGGTGCTGAACATGACGCTGGCGATCAATCACCGGCCGGGTCGGTACATGGCGGTTTGAACAAAAAAAACGGCGCCAGCGCTTGTTGGGCAAGCGCGAGCAGCTACGATTTTTGAACTGG
>JAGOVZ010000056.1 GCA_018060485.1 Ottowia sp.
GGCATCCGCGCCGCCGACATCGCCGCCGCCAGCGGCAGCGCGCGCATCGTGCGCTGCATGCCGAACACGCCAGCGCTGGTGGGGCGCGGCATGACGGGGCTGTTCGACGCCTCCGGTGCGCCCGCCGACCGCCAGCTGGCGGAAACCGTGATCCGCACCACGGGCGACGTGCTCTGGGTCGAGCGCGAGGAGCAACTGGACGCCGTCACCGCGCTGTCGGGCTCGGGCCCGGCCTATGTGTTTTATTTTCTGGAGGCGATGCAGCAGGCGGGCGTCGAGCTGGGCCTGACGCCTGAGCAGGCGCGCGCGCTGGCGGTGGGCACCTTTGCCGGCGGCGCGCACTTGGCAGCGCAATCCGCGGAGCCGCTGGCCACCCTGCGCGAGCGCGTGACCAGCAAAGGCGGCACCACCCACGCCGCGCTGACGGCGCTGGAGCAGGCGGGCGTGAAGGCCGCCTTCGTCAAGGCCATGCACGCGGCCTGCGTGCGGGCGGCGGAGCTGGGCGACGAGTTCGGGCGCACGCCCCCGCACTGAGCCGCACGACCCCCACCACGGCCACGAAAAAGCGCCCCACGAAGGGGCGCTTTTGCATGGGCTCGGCAGGCCGGGCGAGGAACCTCCCCGCCGGCCGCCGGGGTCAGCCGTGCACGCGGCGGCGCACGGCAAACCCGGCCATCAGCAGGGCCAGCAGGGCCAGGCTCCACTGCGACAGGGTCGGGATCGCGCTGACGTCCGGCTTGTGCTCGCCGAAGTTGTAGTCGATGGCGTGGTTGCCATCTTGCAGCACGACATCGGAAAAGACGTCGTTGCCCGCCGTGCCCGCGCCGCCGGTGGCGCCCGTGCCCAGCGTGTCCTTGCCGTCGATCCAGCCGCCCGGTTGAACCTCGTGCACCGTGTAAGTGCCCGGCATCAGGCCGGTGAAGCTGTAGTGGCCGTTGGCGTCGGTGGTGGTGGTGGCCACGACCACGCCGCCTTGCAGCAGCTCGATGGTCACGCCGCCAATGCCCTCTTCACCCGCATCGATAGTGCCGTTGTCGTTGCGGTCGTGATAGACCGTGCCGGCAATCGAGGCCGCGACGGCCGGGTCCACCGGCGCTCCGGGCACTTCGGTGCGCGCCGTGCCCGTGTTGTTGCCCGGGTTGGTGTCGCCGGGCGCGTCCAGCGTGGCGGTGTTGATGATCGGGCTGTTGCCGGTGTAGGGGTTGGCCAGTTGCACCAGGACGTGGAACGTCTTGGTCGCGTTGACCGCCAGTGCCCCGACCGCACAGCTGACATTGCTGCCGGCGGCCACGCAGCCGTCGGGCGAGGACATGAAGCTCATGCCGGCCGGCAGCGGGTCCATGACCTGCGCGCCATTGCTGGCCAGCGGGCCGTTGTTGGTCACCGTCAGGGTGTACGTGGCCGTGTCGCCCGCGTGAATCTGCGGCTTGTCGATGGCCTTGGCCAGCGCCAGGTCGGTGGCGATGTCGACGCGGCGCGTGGTGGTGTCCTCGTTGGTGGCGTTGTTGCTCGACTCGCGCTCGGTCTCGTCAACCTTCACCTCGACGTGGTTGCTCTGCGTGCCACTGTAGGCGCCCGCGGTGACGATGCTCTCGGCACGCATCATGTAGGTGATGACGATCTTGTTGGCGGCACCCGGCGCCACGGTGGGGAAGGTGCATTTGAGCGTGCCACTGATGTCCCCGATCGCCGGCACCGTCGTGCAATAGGTGCTGGCATTCGGCACGGCGGTGCCCGCGATGGACGCCGTCAGGTTGCCCTGCCAGCTGAAGCGGGCGGTCGGGCTGCCTTGCGGGAAGGTGTCGGTCACCACCAGGTTGGTGCCGTAGGACGGCCCGACGTTGGTGACGGTGAGGGTGTACATCGTGTCGCCACCCAGGACCACCGGGTCCACGCTATCGGTCTTGTGCACCAAAACATCGAGATCGGCCGCGATCACGCCGGCGTCCGCGCTGCCCGAGTTGTTGGTGGTGTCGGTTTCGGTGCTGTCGGTCGTCACGTTCACCACGTTGTGGATGGTGGTGTTCAGCGCGGCCACCAGCGGCCGCAGGCGGAAGGTGGCGGTGTACTGGGTGCCGGGTGGCACCGAGGCCCAGGTGCACTCCACCGTGCCGCTGGTGGCGCCATCGGCCGGCGCGGTGCAGGTGCCGCCGTTGGTCGCCGTGGCGGTGCCCAGCATGGCGGTATTGGCCGGCAGCGCGTCGGTGATCTTGACGTTGGTCGCCGTGGACGGCCCGTTGTTGCGCGCCGTGACCACATAGACCAGCGGCTCGCCCACGTGCACCGGGGTGGGCGTGACGGATTTGGTCACGGTCATGTCCACGCGCGGCTGGACGGTGGTGCTGGTGGTGTTGCTGGTGTTGTTGCCCCGGTTCGGATCACCGACGTCGTTGGAATGCACGGTGGCTGAGTTGGTGCGCGTCCGGTCGGTCGCGCGGGTGTTGCCGGGCTTGACCACGATGGTCACCACCGCCGTGGCGCCGTTGGCCAGGGTCGGAATCGCGCAGTCCACGGTGACGTCACCGTTGGCGGGGCCGGCCGGGTTGCAGGTGCCGGTGCCCGTGGTGACGGCCGCGCTCACCAGGCCATTCGGGTTGAGCAGGTTGGCCAGCGCGTCGCGCACATGCACGTTGGTGGCGGCGTCGGGGCCGGCGTTGTTGACCGTGAGCACATAGGTCAGGTTCTGGCCCACGACCACCGGGTTGGGGCTGGCGGTTTTCGTGATGGACAAATCAGCGCTGGTCGCCGTGCTGGCGTTGCCCACGGTCTGGCAGTCGTTGGCGGCGTTGCTGTCGACGCGGCCGGGGCCGGACAGCGCCACGCAGGCACGGTTGCTGATCGAGCCGGCTGCGGGCTGGACCACGGGAATGGCCAGGTTGGGCGCGTTGGCGTTGGCAGCCAAGCCGCCGGCCGGGACGGTGTACCTGCACGAAAGGTTGAGCGGACCGTTGGCGGGGTAGCCGCCGGGCGGGGGCGTGCAGCTCCAGCCGGCGCTGGACGGGGCGGCGCCCACGGTCAGCCCGGCGGGAATCGTCTCCGTCACGTCGATGAACTGGCCCGGCGCCGCGGCCAGCGGGCCCGTGTTGCGCACGGTGATATTCCAGTTGTAGTTCTGGCCTGGCACCACGGGCGAGATGCTGGCGGCCTTGGTCAGGCGCAGGTCGGCCTCGTTGCTGCCGGTGACCGTGACGCTGCTGCTGTTGTTGCCCGGCACCGGGTCGGTCTGCCCGGCGGGCAGCGCCACGTTGGCGGTGTTCTGGATGCTGCCTGTGCCGTTCACCGTGGTGTTCAGGGTGATGTCCGGCAGATCGGTGTTGGGGCCGCCGTTGTAGGTGCCGCCGTAGGTGCAGCTGAGCTGGGGCGCGGTCCAGGTGCAGTTCCATGGCGCCGGCGCGCTGTGGCTGACGTAGGTCAGGCCGGCGGGCAGGGTGTCGGTCACCACGATGTTGGACGGGGGCGTGCCGCCCTGTTGGCGGGCCCGCAGGGTATAGGCCACGGCGGCGCCGGTGGCGACGGTTCCGGACGGGCTGGCCGACTTGCCGATGGTCATGTCGGTGCCGCTGGTGAACGGCACATTGACCAGCGCGGTGTTGTTGGTCAGGTCGCCATCGGGGTAGCTGGAGCCCACGCCAAAGCTGGCCGTGACCGTGCCGTTAAGGTTGCCCACGGCGGGCACGCTGATGTCGGGGAAGGCGGCGCCGTCGGCCAGGGTGTCGTTGCCCGGCGTGCGGGTGCAGGTGATGGTGGCGCCGGGCGCGGGCGGGTTGGAGCGCGGGTAGCCGCCAGCGGGCGTGCAGCTCCAGCCGGTGCCTGTGGGCACACCGGTGATGGTGGCGCCGGCCGGCACGTTGAAGGTCACGGTGGGCGCCTGACCTGCGGGCAGGGCGTTGGGGCCCGCGTTGTCCACGTGCAGGGTGTAGTTGTAGGGCGTACCCGCCGCAGCGCCGGCGCCAGCCGTGCTGGTGGCGCTGATGCGCAAGTCGGCCGCGTCGGTAACGGTGATGTTGCGCGTGAGGCTGTTGTTGCTCGCGTTGGGATCCGTGGTGGCTGAGGTCAGGTCGACCTTGTTCGGATACACGCCGGCGCCGGGCATCTTGATCTTCAGGGTGATGGTGCGCAGACCCCCAGGGTATGGCACGCTGCCCCAGGTGCAGGCGTAGGGTGCGGCGCCAGTGCAACTGCCACCGTCGCTGGCAACCATGCTGACAAAGGTGGCCCCCGCCGGGATGGTGTCGGTCACCTTGACGTTGCTGGACGCGTTGGGACCGTTGTTGTCCACCGTGATGGTGATGGTGGCAATGCCGCCGGCGGGCACCGGGTCGGGGTTGACCACGTGATTGGACAGCACCATGTCGGCCGACTGCGCCCAGGCGCCGGTGGCGAACACCAGCGCGCCCAGGGCCATGGCGCCGCGCAGCGATGCGCGCCGCAAGCGGGTTGAAAACGACGTGAAACGTGTGACCGAACCCGCGCTGTCGCGCAAGACCGGTGCGCCCGCACCCTGAATTGGTGGATTGACCATGAAACTCCGACCTCCAAGCAGGTAAGCTGTCTTTACTGATGTAAAAAGTCTAATGGGCGCACGCCGCCGCTCGATGACGACGCCGTCGTATATGCGCAACAATATAGTGTCAACTTGCGAAAAATGACCACTATGCCGAAATGATTCCAAACGTCAGCGCGATGCCGGCAAACACCGTCGCCGCCAGCCAGTGGTTCTGACTGAAGGCGACGAAGCAGCCCTCGCGCGTGCGATCGCGGATCAGTGTGTAGTGCCACGCGGCTTGGGCGGCGGCTGCGGCAAAGGCCACGTACAAAATCGGCGAGGGCGCGCGGGCGGCCGCCACCCACAGCCAGACGACCAGATACACCGCGTAAAAGCCCATCACCGCCGGCACGTCCCAGCGGCCCAGCGTGATGGCGGAGGTCTTCATGCCGATGCGCAGGTCGTCGTCGCGGTCGACCATGGCGTATTCGGTGTCGTAGGCCAGCACCCAGAACAGGTTGCCGAGCATCAGCCCCCACGCCTCCAGCGGCACGCGGCCCTGCACCGCCGCGTAGGCCATCGGAATGCCGAAGCTGAAGGCCACGCCCAGCACCGCCTGCGGCATCGAGACCACGCGCTTGGCGTAGGGATAGATCAGCGTGACGGCCAGCGCCGGAAACGACCAGGCAATGGTGGCGGCGTTGGTGGTCAGCACCAGGCCGAAGGCGACGAGCGCCAGCACGGCGCCCACGGCCAGCGCTTCCTTCACGCTGATGAGCCCGCTGGTCACCGGGCGCTGCGCGGTGCGCTTGACGTGGCGGTCGAACTCGCGGTCGGCCACGTCGTTGATGCAGCAGCCGGCCGAGCGCATCAGGATGGTGCCCAGCGTGAACACCATCACCAGATGCCAGCCCGGAAAGCCGTCCGCCGCCAGCCACAGCGCGCTGAGTGACGGCCACAGCAGCAGCAGCCAGCCGGCCGGGCGGTTGAAGCGGATCAGATCCAGGTACAGCGACAGCTTGCTGCGCGGTGCGGCGGGGGATGCAACGGATGTCATGCAATCAATTCAATAGCTGCTCGCGCTTGTCAGACGTGCGCCAGCGGCTTATTTTGTCACCAACGCCCGGCTTGGCGAACGATGGTCAGCGTCAACAGCAGCACCATGCCCGCCCACAGCAGGCCGCCCAGCACGTCGCTGAAGTAGTGCACGCCCAGCAGCACGCGGCTGGCCGCGATGCCGGCGATGAGCAGCGCGGCGGCACCGACGATGAGACCGTGCCAGCGGCGATCCAGCTGGTCGCACAGCACCCAGGCCAGCAGCCCGCACACCATCAGCGCCCCGGCCGCGTGGCCACTGGGAAAACTGTGGCCCGACGTCGCCATCTCCGCCGCCGTGTCGGGCCGCGCGCGCGCAAACAGGTTCTTCAGCACGCGGATCGCCAACGCATTGGCGGTGATCGACAACAGCCACGCCCCGGCCAGCAGACGCTGGCGGCGGCGCCACAGCCACACGGCGACGCCCAGCGTGAGCAGGGCCAACGGCAGCACGTCGCCGATGTCGCTCAAGAGCACCGCCAGGCGGCGCAGCGCGGGTGTGCTCACCGCCTGCGCCCACTGCGCGGCCTGGGTGTCGAGTTGCGTCAACCAGCGGGCGGGCGGCGCCGCATGCAGCGCGCCCACCAGCGCCGCCCACGGCAGCGCCAGCAGCGCGACGGCGGTCAGCGCGCGCGCAAGGTCGGTGCGTGGTGCCGCCGGTCGTGCCGGGCCCAGCACCCGGCGGCGATAAGCGGCCAGCGCCCACGCCGCCAGCACCAGCACCACCAGCAAGGCCCACGGCGCGAAGGGGTCGAGCGCGGTCTGCGTTTGCGATACGGTATTCGCCACCTCGTGCGGCACGAGCGGTGCCGCTGCGCTGGCCATCGCGGTGGTGACCGGGGCCGTCACGACAGCCGCTGCACGCCCGGCAATACGCAGGCGTAGATGGCGTTGCGCAGCGCGGCAATCGCCTCGTAGCGCGTGAAGCTGCGGCGCCAGGCCAGCACCACGCGGCGCGTGGGCGGCGCGCCGCCGTCGTCGTGGATCGGCAGGTAGCGCACCACGCCCGGCGCGTCGGGTTCGGCCGCGCCCAGCGCCTCGGGCGGCACCGCCAGGCGCGGCACCAGCGTCACGCCCATGCCGGCGGCCACCATGTGCTTGATGGTCTCCAGCGACGAGCCCTCGAAGCTCTTGCGAATGCCCTCGG
This sequence comes from Ottowia sp., assembly GCA_018060485.1. GTDB lineage: Bacteria > Pseudomonadota > Gammaproteobacteria > Burkholderiales > Burkholderiaceae_C > Ottowia. The sequence goes on from JAGOVZ010000056.1 coordinate 6,729, forward strand.
TGTTGCTGGAAAAGCGCGCGAACTCGGGGCACACCTGCAGCACGTGGTCGCGAAAGCAGTGGCCGGTGCCCAGCAGCAGCATGTGCTCGCGCTTGAGCTGATCGCTGCTGACCGAATCACCCGCCGCCAGCGCGTGCCCGGCCGGCAGCGCGGCCATGAAGGGCTCGTCGTACAGCGGCGCGATGGCCAGCCCGGTGTCGGGGAAGGGCTCGGCCAGGATGGCGCAGTCGATCTCGCCGGTGCGCAGCATCTCCAGCAGGCGCACAGTGAAGTTCTCCTGCAGCATCAGCGGCATCTGCGGCGTCAGCGCAATGTTCTGCCGCACCAGGTCGGGCAGCAGATACGGGCCGATGGTGTAGATCACGCCCAGCTTGAGCGGGCCGCCCAGCGGGTCCTTGCCGCGCTTGGCGATCTCCTTGATCTCGGCCGCCTGCTCCAGCACGCTTTGCGCCTGGCGCACGATCTCGTCGCCCAGCGGCGTCACCGTGACCTCGCCCGCGCTGCGCTCGAACAGCTTCAACTCCAGCTCGTCCTCGAGCTTCTTCACCGCCACCGACAGCGTGGGTTGCGAGACGAAGCAGGCTTCGGCGGCTTTGCCGAAGTGCTTTTCGCGGGCCACGGCGACGATGTATTTGAGCTCGGTGAGAGTCATGCTGCAGTTCCGCTCACGCCCCAACCTCGCACAAACGCTCACACGCCTGCCCGCCGAGCCGGCCGACCACCATGAAGTGCGCGTCGCCGGCCTTGAAGGCGACCAGGAAGTCCTCGTCCGGCCCGACCTGCTCGGCCAGCCAGTCGGTGATGCCGAGCGATTCGCCGTCGCCGTCCACCTGGTCCAGCACCCGCACCTCGCGCGTGGCCGGCAGCAGCAGGGTGGGCAGATAGTTGTCGAAGCCGTCTTCGGCAATGATCCGCTGAGTCATCTTCACGAATTGATCAAGCATGGGCGAGTTCCGTCGCAGCGCATTGTGGGTGAGCCGAAGCGGCTCACGCTTTCAGATAGTCGGATTTTGACCCCAACCAGCGCGCCACGTGCTGCGCCGCCAGATCGGGATGTTCGGCCAGCATGCGCGGCGCGGCGGCACGCGCCCATTGCAACAGCGCGCTGTCTTCGGCCAGATCGGCAAAGCGCAGCAGCGCGGCGCCGGACTGGCGGGCGCCCAGGAATTCGCCCGGGCCGCGAATGTCCAGATCGCGCCGGGCGATCTCGAAGCCGTCGTTCGTCTCCACCATCGCCTTCAGGCGCGCGCGCGCCGTCTCGCCCAGGCGGCCGCCTTCGGGCGCCTCGTACAGCAGCACGCAAGCAGAGGCGGCGGCGCCCCGACCCACGCGGCCGCGCAGTTGATGCAGTTGCGACAGCCCAAAGCGCTCGGCGTGTTCGATCACCATCAGGCTGGCGTTGGGCACATCCACGCCGACCTCAATGACGGTGGTGCTGACCAGCACCGGCATGTCGCCGGCGGTGAACAGCGCCATCACCGCCTTCTTCTCGGCCGTCGGCATGCGCGAGTGCAACAGGCCGATCATCTGGCCGGGCAAGGCTTGGCTCAGTTCGGCGTGCGTTTCGGTGGCATTGCGCAAATCCAGCGCCTCGCTTTCTTCGATCAGCGGGCAGACCCAGTACACCTGCCGGCCTTCGGCGATCTGCGCGCGGATGCGCTCGATCACCTCAGCGCGCCGGTGCGCCGCCACCAGCTTGGTGACGACCGGCGTGCGGCCGGGCGGCAGTTCGTCCAGCGTGGAGACATCCAGATCGGCGTAGTAGCTCATCGCCAGCGTGCGCGGGATGGGGGTGGCGCTCATCATCAGCAGGTGGGGTTCTTGCTGCGCTTCTGATAGCTTGCGCCGCAAGTCCAGCCTTTGCTGCACACCAAAACGGTGCTGCTCGTCGATGATGGCCAGCCCCAGCCGGGCAAAGCGCACCTGCTCCTGGATGACGGCGTGCGTGCCCACCACCAGCGCCGCCTCGCCGGAGTCGATCAGCGCCAGCATCTCGCCGCGCGCCTTTTTCTTCTGGCTGCCGGTGAGCCAGGCCACGCGCTGGCCGCGCGCGGCCAGCAGCGGCGCCAACCATTCGACCAGCTTGGCAAAGTGCTGCTCGGCCAGTATCTCGGTCGGCGCCATCAGCGCGCATTGCCAGCCGGCGTCGATGGCGATGCAAGCCGCCAGCGCGGCGACCACCGTCTTGCCGCTGCCGACGTCGCCTTGCAGCAAACGGTGCATGGGTTGCGCGCGGGCCAGGTCGTGCGCAATCTCCTCGCCCACGCGGCGCTGCGCGCCGGTCAGCTGAAACGGCAGCGCGGCCAGCAACTGCTCGGCCAGGCCGCCCGGCGCGCCGCGCAGCACCGGGGCGCGCAGATGCTCGCGTGCGCGGCGTGCCTCCAGCTGCGACAACTGCTGCGCCAGCAGTTCCTCGGCCTTCAGCCGCTGCCAGGCCGGGTGGCTGTGGTCTTCCAGCTCGGCCAGCGACACATCGGGCGTCGGTTGATGCAAAAATGAGAGCGCCTTGCGCAAGTCCCACAAGCGCAAGGGGCCGATTTCATTCAAAACCGCCTCCGGCACCGATTCCGAAAGATCGGCCCGCGCCAGCCCCGCCTGCACCGCCTTGCGCAGGTAGGGCTGCGACAGTTGCGCCACCGTCGGGTACACCGGCGTCAGCGCCGCGGGCAGCGCGCCGCCGGCCGCGCGCACCGTGGGGTGCATCATGGTCAGGCCGGCAAAACCGCCGCGCAGCTCGCCGCGCGCGCGGATGCGGCTGCCCACCGCCATCTGCTTTTGCTGCGAGGGGTAGAAGTTGAAAAAGCGCAGCACCACGGTGTCGCTGCCATCGTTCACGCTCACCAGCAACTGGCGGCGCGGGCGAAACGTCACCTCCTGGTGCGTCACCTCGCCCTCGATCTGCACCGAGTCGCCGTCGCGCGCATCGCTCAAACGCACGATGCGCGTCTCGTCCTCGTAGCGCAGCGGCAGGTGCAGCGCCAGGTCGATGTCGCGCGTGAGGCCGAGCTTGCGCAGCGCCTTCTGCGGCGCGGTGAGCGGTGGTGCGGCGGTGGCGACCGGATCGGGCATGGGACAATTCTGCCCTCCTCCTCTTGGCACGGGCTTGTCCAGCCCTCAAGCACCATGCGCACTTTCACCACGAGCGATTTCGACTTCGCTCTGCCGCCCGAACTCATCGCCCAGCACCCCGCGCCCGAGCGCAGCGGATCGCGCCTGCTGGATGGCAGCGGCGCTGCGCCCGTCGATCGCACGTTCCGTGACCTACCCACGCTGCTGCGCGAAGGCGATCTGCTGGTGTTCAACGACACGCAGGTCGTCAAGGCGCGCCTGTTCGGTGAAAAGCCCAGCGGCGGCAAGCTGGAGTTGCTGATCGAGCGCGTGCTGCCCGACGGCACGGTGGCCGCGCACATGAAGGTGAGCAAGAAGCCGCGCGCCGGCACCGTGCTGCGCATGGCGGGTGGCTTTGAGGCCGAGTTGCTCGGCCGATGGCCCGAGCCGCAAGGCCCGCTGTTCCACCTGCGGCTGTCGAGCGATGCATACGCGCTGATGGCCGCGCACGGGCACGTGCCGCTGCCGCCGTACGTGACCCACGCCGACACGGCGGAGGACGAATCGCGCTACCAGACCGTGTTCGCCAAAAACCCCGGCGCCGTCGCCGCGCCCACCGCCGCGCTGCATTTCGACGACGCGCTGCTGGCCGCCATCGACGCGCGCGGCGCGCGGCGCGCCTGCGTCACGCTGCACGTGGGCGCCGGCACCTTTCAGCCCGTCAAGACCGAATCATTGGCCGATCACGTGATGCACCGCGAGCGCTACCACGTTCCGCCGGAAACGGTGCAAGCCATCGCAGATTGCCGCGCGCGTGGCGGCCGCGTGGTGGCCGTGGGCACGACGAGCGTGCGCACGCTGGAGTCGTGGGCCGCCAGCGGCGAGCCGAGCGGCGACACCGGCATCTTCATCACGCCGGGCTTTGATTTGAAGGTGGTCGATGCGCTCATCACCAACTTCCACCTGCCGCGCAGCACGCTGATGATGCTGGTCAGCGCGTTTGCCGGCTACGAGCGCGTGATGGCGCTGTACGCGCACGCGGTGCAGCAGCGCTACCGCTTTTTCAGCTATGGCGACGCGATGTGGCTGCTGCGCTCAGCTTGACCCCGGATTCAAGACGTTTTAGGCCACCGACGCCCGTCCAATAAGCGCCGGCAGCTTCTATTTGTATAGCGTTCAATCGACCAGACGCAGCCACACCCGACCGTCCTCGATCTTGGCGGCGTAGCTGCGGATCGCGTCCGAGCACGGCGCCAGCGTGGCTTCGCCACTGCGGATGTCGAAGCGGCCCTGGTGCAGCGGGCATTCGATTTCATAGCCCTCCAGCCAGCCGTCGCACAGCCGGCCATGGCCATCGTGCGTGCAGATGTTGTCGGTGGCAAACACCTCGCCCGCCTCGGTCTTGTAGATGGCGATCTCGTCGTCGATCGGCGTGACGGCAATCGCCGCGCCCTCGAACAGCTCGCCTTCGGTGGCAACGGCAATCCAGTCGTTCATGGCCGGCCTTTCTCAAATGGGGTAGATGATGGAGTTGGGGATCATTTCGGAATCGTAGATCGCCAGCCGCTCGGCAAATTTCAGGCCATCGGGTGTGGACACCACGCGGTCGATGTAGCGGCCGACGTTGAACACGGTGGACAGGCCGTTGAGTTTGGTGCGAAACACCGCGTAGTTGCTCTCGCAGCGAATGCCGTCGTCGCCCACGCCGCGCAGCACCGGCGCGCCGACCACGTGGCGCTGGTAGTAGGGGTCGTGAAACAGCGTCTCTTGAATGCCGTACACCCGGTCGCGCATGGCGGCCTGGCCATCAAACGCCAGCGTGCTGAGCGGAAAGCCGCGCTCATGGTTCTCGCGCGGCTGCAGTTTGTAGAGGCCGCCCTCGGTGAAGAACGTGGGCCACAAGGCCCAGTCGCCACTGTCGACGGCGGCGGCGTAGTCGGCGTGGAGCTGGATCAGGGCTTGCCAGGTGTCGAAGTCGAGCTTCATGCTTCCATCACCTTCCGCCAGTATTCGTACATGCCGCGAATCAATGTCTCGGTGACCATGTGGTCGGTCTCCTCGACGCCGCGCCCGCCCAGTTCAGCCAGCGCGCGATGACCGGGCTTCTGTTCGAAGCCGCATTGCGACAGTTCGATCGCCTCGCCGTCGTCCGCGCTGACGAAGCCCGCCGGGCCGAACAGGTTGGCCTGGCGCAGGCGGCGCGCGGTCATCTCGGGGGTGTCGTCGACAAAGCCGAAGTGCGTCCACACAAAATCGAAATGGCCGTGCCCATCCGGCTGGATGTGGCGCGTGGAGACGCTGTTGACCTGCTGCTGGAAGATCACGCTCGGGAAGATGGTGGTCATCACCGCCGTCGGCTCGCCCCACCAGTCCTCGTGGACGATGTCAAGAAAGCGCGGATCTTCCAGCGCCATGCTCGATTTGAAGCTGGTCACCTGCGACACGTCGGACTGCTTGCCGGCGTTGCCGCGCGTGGAGATCATCGCCGCGTGACGGTGCTGCGCGTCCATCTTCAGCGCCGACTTGTTGTCGGCGCGCCAGAGCCCGAAGGTGACGAACCAGGTGTGCAAGAGGCCGGGGTGGTACGGGTCCTTGATGTTCTCCTGCATCAGCTTCCAGTTGCCGGGAATGCGCTGGCGGTTGTAGCCCAGGATGGTGAGCGCGCGGCCGTTGAACAGGCGGTCGAAGTATTCGGTGATGGTCGGGCCGAGGTAGTCCTCCAGCGGCTCAACGTCGTGGTCGAACGACGCAAACACCACGCCGCCGCGCGTGGCGACCTTCAACTTGGTCAGGCCGTGTTCCTTGGGATTGAAGTCGGCCGGCATGCCGCCTTTGACCTGGCCGTCCTGCCGCACGCCGCGCCGCAGCGGCACGCCTTGCAGATCGCCGCTCAGCGTGTAGCTCCACTGGTGGTAGGGGCAGACGAATTCCTTCATGCCGCTGCCATGCCGCTTGCGGCAGAACTGCATGCCACGGTGCGCGCACACGTTCTCGACGCAGTGCAGGCTGCCGTCGGCCGCGCGGCTGAGGATGACCGAGCGCTCGCCCACCACGGTGCGCTTGAAGTCGCCCGGATTCGGCACCTCGGCCTCCAGGCCGACGTAGCACCAGTGGCC